>JAYSLK010000473.1:0-1971 GCA_043725585.1 Actinomycetota bacterium | reverse complement strand
ACCCAGGCGACGACATCGTTTGTCGTGTGGGCGGCCCCGTCCATGTCGTGCAGCTCGATCCGCAGATCGCCCGCCCACACATCGAGTCGGCCTGTGAAGGTGATCGACGGCGCGACGAACTGCAGCGGACCCCACGCCGGTTGCTCGAACGCCATCGTGTAGTGCTCGATGCCAGTCGCCACCATCATCGAGCGACACGACGAGTGGCCGATGATCGCCGCAGGCGTAGTGAGGTAGTTGCCGTGGGTGTGGTCACCGTGGTGGTGGGTGTTCACCACGTGGCGCAACGGGGCGTCGCTGAGGCCACGAACCGCGGCGAGCATGTCGACCGTCCGCTGCTCGGTCGAACACGTGTCGATCAGCGTGATGCCGTCGTCGGAAACGACGCAGCCCGTGTTGTTGATCCACCACGTTCCATCGGGCTGTATGTACGCGTAGCACTGTGGGGCCACCTCGACGAGGTAGGGCGATGGTGTGGGCATGGTCGGATCGCTCCTTGCGTGCGGTGCTTCGGCGATGGGGTTGCGGACTGTCAACATACCTGTTGAAATTGTGAATGTCTGCGGTTTCGCAACGTCTAATGGAGGAACGTCCCATGAGCAAGTCCGTGTTGATCACCGGTGCCGGATCAGGATTCGGAAAGGGGGCGGCGCTCGCCCTGGCGGCTCGTGGCCATCATGTGATCGCCACCACCGAGACGGCGGAACAGGCTGGCGCGTTGGCCACCGAAGCACCGCAACTTCAGGTCGAGAAGCTCGACATCACCACCGAGGACGTGGACAAGGCAAGCGCTTGGACGATCGACGTCCTTCTCAACAACGCCGGGTTCGGACAGACCGGACCGATGGCCGACGTGCCGATGGACCGGCTCCGCAAGATCTTCGAAGTCAACGTGTTCGGCACCGTCGCCATCACGCAAAAGGTGGTGCCGCAGATGGTGGCCCGTAAAAACGGACGCGTGATCATCATGTCGTCGATCGGCGGTGTGGTCTCGGCGCCGGCGTTCGGTCCATACTCGATGACGAAGTTCGCCCTCGAGGCGATGGGCAAGGCAATGCGGGCTGAGCTCGCCGGTGTCGGCGTCGACGTGACGTTGCTCAACCCGGGCCCCTACAACACCGGGTTCAACGACCGGATGGCCGACTCGATGTGGGAATGGTTCGGCGCCAACTCGGTGAGCGCCGGGGCAACGGAACTCTTCGAGATGATGCGCGGCGTTGCGACCACCGATCAGCTGGATCCAACCGAAGTCGTGCAACGGATCGTCGAACTTGTCGAGGCCGAGACGACGACGGAGAACAATTTCGTCCCCACCGACATCTTGGAGACCCTGACCGGCCGCATCGAGGCCTGAGCGCCCTCTTTGGGCATCTCGGTGCTCTCGGACCACGACGCGCGCGCCCCGAAACGAGTCGCCCGGGCCGACCTTGCAGCGGAGGGCACAAGGTCGGTCTAGGTCAGGCGAGTGGCTCCACGGACTCGGTCCGCTCCAGCGGAGCGGCTCGCTCCGCACTGCGACGCCGACGACGACGCTCTTCGCCCGAACGCTGACGGGCATTGGCGATGGCGACCGCAGCGACGAGGGCGACGCCACTGAACATGGGGTCGAGCCACTGCACGTCGGTGAGCAACTGGAGCCCCTTGACACCGGTGGCGAGCACGTAGATTGCCAGCACCGATCCCCAAACGTTGAAGCGTCCCGGCATGATCTGCGTCGATCCGAGAAAGACGGCGGCAAACGCGGGAAGGAGTAGTGACGCACCAAAGCTCAACGACGGTCCGGCGATCGATCCGTAGAACACTCCGGCGAGTCCGCACAACCCTCCGGACACAATGAGTGAAAGCCACGTGTACATATCAACCTTCACGCCGGACAATCGCGCCGCCTCGGGGCTCCCGCCGATCGCATAGAGGTAGCGGCCGAACGGCGTGTGCGTGAGTGCCCACCAGAGCACGAGGGCGATGAGCAAC
>JAYSLK010000472.1:0-2242 GCA_043725585.1 Actinomycetota bacterium | reverse complement strand
TGGGTGGAGCGGCTGTTCACTAAGTCGGTGTCCTCGACGGTTCTGCGCGAGGCGGAACTGCCCGTGCTCGTCGTCCGCTAGTTCCAGCGGATCGGGGGGCGAATCGTCGCCTCTGTCGCTGGGACTGAGACCGCTGAGATACTGAACGCCCACCTTTCGTCGAACACCAGACTGCTGATGAGGTACGACGTGCCGACGATCGAGACCGAGATCAACACCATCGCGACGATCACCTCGATGTTCGCCAGCCTCACCATGCGTTCCTTGTCGCGCTGACGGAATCGCACTCGGTGAAACGCCGTCGGTGCCAAGAGCAGGATCAGCGCGCCGCTCGCACAGCCGAAGGTGCCGAAGTAGACGGCACGCTGTGAGTCGGTGAGCTCCTGAAACCTCGCGGTGAAGGCGATGGTCAACAAGAAGGCGAACAGCACTTCGGGATGATCGAGCGGAGCTCGTGAAACAGCTCCTCGTGTTCACGGTCGAGGCGCGAGCGTTCACCTTCTGGATCTCCGTCGGGACTCGGTATGGGATCGATGCCGTCTGGGACAGCTCGAGGTGCGCTCTGCTCAGAGCCCGTCATACGTACGCGGGGTCGCATGGGTTTGGCGTCGGCGGATCTGCGGGGAACGGCGTCGGAATCGGCTCATCAGGGAGGTCAGGAAGCGGTTTCGTCGGGGGGACTGGCTGGGTTGGATCGTTTGTGGCCATGGAGATGCGGTACCCATGGCGGGCGTCGGCGAAACGCCTCGACGGGTCAGCGCTGCGGCAGGCGAGACTCCACCGTGAGCAGCTGACGGACCCGACGCTGAGCCAACACTCGCCAGATGCTGACAACGCTGGTCGCAACCGGCATTGCGACGAATGCTCCGATCAGCCCTCCGGTTTCGATGCCGACCGAAATGCTCGCCAGAATCGCGAGCCGGTGGATCTGCAAGAACCGGCCGTAGATGACGGGGCCAGGAAGTCGTTGTCGAGCTGCTGCACGACCAACGCGACAACGGCGACGATGATCGCTGGAGTGGTCCCTGCTGACACGAGGGTGGCACCGACTGCGACGAGCCCGGCGATGATCGCGCCGACGAACGCGCCGAGGGCCGCTGCTCCACATGCGTAGTAGGCCAGGGATGACACGATCGAGTGTGCGATCGACCATGCATCCTCGTGCCAGCCGACCGGGAGGAGCGCGACCTCGCTGTCGACCATCTTGCGGCCGTCTCGAAGGAAGAAGAACGAGGCGATGACGGCGAACACCACACCCGCGAGGACGGTGCCCGCCGTACGCGCGCCGTTGGCAAGTGTCGCTGTGTCGGGGGTCGTCGCCTCGACGTCGGACCGGAATCGACGGACGTCGCTCGCGTCCAATCCGAACGGCCGTTCGCGTGTTCCAACGGGCGGTCGAGCTCTCGAAACGCGACAAGGCAGCTGTGAACAGCGGCTACATCGTGCTCGCCGTCACCGACGCCGATCATGGGACGGTGGTCCAGCCGACCGTTCGACAGGCGCCGGCAACTCAGGCACCGACGCGACAGACCAATGGCAGTCGTTGAACTCCACGGTCGGGTGATGGCCATCCGGCTCCACATCATCACCGTCGACGCACGCCCGACCGATTCCACGGATGCCTCGACGACGCGGTCAGTGGTGTGGGGTGCCGATGCAGAACTCGTTGCCCTCCGGGTCGGTCAGGGTGGTCCAGCGCATGCCGTGCTCGTCCTTGTCGTGAACGTGCGTGGCGCCGAGCGACATCACCCGAGCGACCTCGGCGGACACGTCGTCGGCATCGAGGTCGAGGTGCACCCGGTTCTTCACGGTCTTGCCCTCGGGCACCTGGATGAACATGTACGCGATGCGCGTCGAGTCGGCGAGGCCGATCGAGGCGAAGAACGGCGATGACGGCATCGGCTCGGTGTCGACCCGCCGACCGAGAACCGCTGACCAGAACTGGCTGACGACGGTGGCATCGGCGCAATCGAAGGTGACGGCTTTGTGGACGAGGGTCACGGGAACTCCTGTGGGTTGGGTGATGAGTGGAGTAGCCGGTCGGCTGGCTGGGTCAATTCCTCATGACCAGGCGGAGGCTCGTACCCCGCGGGCCAGTACTCGACCTGCTCGACGATCTGGCCGTCTCGCACGATGCTGAAGGCGATGACACGCGCTGACTGCTCACCGTCGCTGACGGTCACTTCGCTCGCTGCCGTGTCGCCATCGACGACGATCCGATGGATGTCGAACATCCAACGAT
>JAYSLK010000471.1:0-1721 GCA_043725585.1 Actinomycetota bacterium | reverse complement strand
CTGGCGACGTACCTCGGATTGCCGAACTACTCGAACAACTGGAAGCGTCAGGGCTTCACCGACGACGACATCGCCAACGGCGGCAGCGACCGCCTCGTCGATGCGCTCGTGGTGTGGGGCGACGACGACGCCATCGCAGCCCGCGTCCAGGCGCACCGCGATGCGGGTGCTGATCACGTGTGCATCCAGGTGCTCACCAGCGACCCCCGATCGCTCCCCGTCGACGAGTGGCGTGCACTGGCGCCGGCGCTCACCTGATCTCGTGCCGATGTGACCGTGCCGCGAAGGTCGTAGCCTCGCGTCGTGCGATCACTCGGCCTCCGCTGCTTCGCCGGGGTGCTGCTCGTGCTCACCGCGTCGTGTTCGACCGAGCGTGAGATCGTGGTCGAGTTCAACGAGGACGAGGTCGCTTCGGCCCTCGACGTGTCGGGCCTCGTCTTCGAGACGCCCGCTGAACGCGATGAGGCGATCGCCACGTTCCGCACCATCTGCGTGAACACCCCCGACAACTCCGTGAACGAGTTCTCGGTGTACGACATGCTGGTCAACCCTGACGACTACCCGGCCGGGTTCGTCGAGACGGCCGAACTCGGGTGTCCGACGAAGTTCGCGACCGCGCGCGCAAAGCTCGCCGCCGGCGACTGCTTCGGCGGCGTCGTCTCGGAGTGCGACGACTGATCGCCTCTTCTGTCGGTGCTCGCTCGGTACTCGCTCGCCACTCGGTCGACCCCGCTGAGCCTCGGCTACGGTCGCCCCGATGATCACCGATCTGACCCGCACCTTCTCGGTTGCGGCCCATCTCGCCCGCGCCTCCCGCTGAGCACGTCATGAGCCTCACGTCATGAGGGCCGCATCATGAGGGCGGTGCTCGCCGTCGATCTCGGCACGACGGGCATCAAGGCTGCCGTCGTCGATGCCGACGGACGGATTCGCAGCATCGCCGGCGAGGTGATCCCACTGTTGTTCGTCGACGACGTCGGCGTGGAACAGGACCCGCAGCAGTGGTGGCAGGCGTTGGGTCGGTGCGCTCGCCGCGCGGTCCACGAGTCGTCGATCGCATCATCGGACGTCGACGTGGTCGCGATCACCAGCCAGTACAGCTCGACGACGCCCGTGAACGACGCTGGCCTCCCGCTGGGTAACACGATCATGTGGATTGACGGCCGGGGGCCACGGCACCGCAGCACGTACGTGCGCGACGCGGCCATGTGGCTGGAGATGCACGGGCTGATGCCGTCGACCCACGACCCAGTCGGTCACGTCGATCTCATCCGGGCCACACGTCCCGAGGTGTACGACGCGGCGCACGCCTTCGTCGAACCGATGGACCACCTGGCCGCCCGCCTCACCGGTCGGGTCACCGCCACGCAGAACACGATGTTCCCGATGCTGGCCTGCGACAACCGCACCTGGGGAGCCGTCGACTACAGCGACGAGTTGCTCGCGATGTCAGGGCTCAGCCGCGACAAGCTGGCGACGTTGGTGCCGATGGGCGAGCCACGGGGCCCGATCACCTCGGCGGCAGCAGCTCACCTCGGTGTCTCCCCGACGGCAATCGTGGCCGGCGCGACGATCGACAGCGTGACGTCTGCGGTGGGCACGGGTGCGATCACCTCCCACCGGTGCGGCCTGATCATCGGCACCACCACGGTGATGGCCACACACCTGCCGTCGAAGCGCCACGACATCGCCCATGGCCTCACGTCGGCACCCAGCCCGCT
>JAYSLK010000470.1:0-10070 GCA_043725585.1 Actinomycetota bacterium | reverse complement strand
GCAGTGGCGCCGGCCCGACCGCGTGACGACCCGGAGGCACAACGATGAATGGACCCGGAGGCACAACGATGAATGATGGCACCAATGGAACCGCGGGCCCTGGCCCCGCGCAGCCTCGCTCGAGTGCTGTGCTGCACCGCATCGGTGACGCGGGCGCGAACGCCGTCTCCGGCATCATCGCCGGCGCCATCGCCGCGGCGTGGCTGCTGTTCGGCGTCTATGTCCGATTCCCCGACTGGTGGCAGGTCGTGTTGTACAGCGGCAGCGCAACAGTGACGTTCGTGATGGTGTTCGTGATCCAGCACACTCAGCACCGTCAGGTGCTCGCCCTCCAACGCAAGCTCGACGAGCTGATCCGCGCAACCGGTCGAGCTGACAATTCGTTGATCTCGGTGGAGTACGCCAGCGAAGCTGAGCTGCAGCAACTGGCCGATTCGTACCGAGGTCAGCGCCACGATGCCCTGGGCGAGTGATCGTGCCGCGCTGGACATCGACACGGGCTCTCAGCGCTGATGTTTGGATCGCGAGGCCCTCGGGTACAGGTGCGACACACTGATCCCCCAGTGATCCAGCGAGCGAGGGGCGATGAGGCACCACTCGTGCCGATCATCGCCCCTCGCAACGGCTGAGCTGATCGGTCGGGCCGGTCGGGCCGGTCGGGTTTGGCATCGAGGCCGTCGGGGTACCACGTGCTGGAAGAACTGGAGGAGCACCCACGTCGTGAAGTGGACCCTGGTCGGGGCCGCCGTCAAGTCGCCGGCCGCTGAAGCCGTTGCGTACCGATCTGAAATCGTTCGTTTGCATCTCGAGTACCCGGAACTCGGCCACAAACGGGTCGGGCCACGAAGCTCCGGTGTTCACCAGCGGCCTCCTCGATCAACGTTGACGCTGCGCCCACGTTGCAACCCAGCCCACATCCGCCAGGTTCGAGCTGGTGGTCTTCTCTTGAGGGGCGTTCAGCCGCTGGTTCACTTTCGTTACGCCTTTCCGTCTCGCTAAGCTGGGAGGACCTGATGCAAAAGACCGGCCGGTTCAATGTGTTCTCAAGCGGCTCGAGTCTCGGCCTGCTGGGCGCCCAGCGGTCATCACGGCACGGAATCCCTCTGCGTGGAGGTCGTGAACGATGACGTGATGACCGGACGACTCCAGACCGGACCGCACCCGCGCGGCGGGGTCGTTCACCGTCCAGATGCCGCCCGTCCATCGGAAAAGACCTGCGTGTGCTGGATGCGGGCAGGAAATACACGGGATCGTCGTAGCACGACCGGACGATGGCGACTCGTTCCTGCGATGTCGTTCGATGGTGTTGCCCGCCCGAGCCCCGAGCGGCACACCACACAGGAGTCACCCTCATGAAGACCCGTTCCGTCCTCGCCGCCCTCGCCATCGTCACCGCCGTCGGTGTCAGCGCCTCTCCCGCCCAGGCCAATGACGTCGACGTCCGCGGCACCGCCACCTGCAACGCCGGCGTGAAGGCCAAGATCAAGGCTGGCCCCCGCGATCCGGGCCAGATCAAGACCAACATCCAGATCGACGACCGCGGTGCCGTGCCGCAGGTGTGGACGATCATCGTGACCGACGGCGCCGAGACGCAGAGCCTGATGACGACCACGGCCGGCGTGTCGAACTCGATCGATCAGGACGTCTTCACCGGCAACGGCGCCGGCGCCGACACGGTGAGCTTCACCGCCACCCGGGCCGGCGCGTCCTGCTCGGGCACCGTCACCGTCTGACACGCGACAGGTCTGGGCTGACCGGGCCGAGGCGTTCGAAGGGCGCAGACCTCCGCGCGGAGGTCTGCGCCCTTCGCGCGTCGAGACCCCCGCAGCTGGGCGGGATCGCACGAGATTCCGACAATCGCAGTATTTCGGGTCGTCGGCGGCACCACTGTTGAACGTGATGACGAATGATCTCGTAACGAGCGACCAGCGACTCGAGCGGCTGCTCGGCACCCTCAGGCTCCCGGCCGTGCCCGCACCGGTTCACGAGCGGCTGGTCAACCTCTACGCGGCGCACCTGGCCCCTGATCCCGCCGGCCCGCGAGCCGGCGTCGCCGGTCTGCGACGGCGGGTTGCTGCGGTGCTCCAGACCGACACGTGGGGCGGCATGGTGGTCGCCGGGGCGCGCGGCGCTGGAGGCGATCGCCAACTGCTGTTCAGCGCCGACGGTGTCGACGTGACCATTCACATCCAGCCGGGCACCACGGGAACAGCCCACCTCGACGGCATGGTGCTGCACGCCGACGGGGCCGACCATCGCGATCCCGTGCGCATCGAACGAGCCGGCGAGGTGATCGCAGCCACCGCCACGACCGACGAGGGCACGTTCCGAGTTCGTGATCTACCCCAGGGCGACTACACCCTCGTCATCGAGATCGACGATCTCCACCTCGTCGTCGGCCCCATCGAACTCGTCGCCGTCTGAGACACCCGAGATGCACGAGTCACCCACCCACGATGTCCGACGCCGCCGCCCTCGCGCTCGCTGAGCACCTGCTCGCCGATGACGACCTGGTCGGCGCGCGCCCCGCTGGCCGCACGCTCGCCGGGGCGCTCGACGAGATCGGTCGTCGCCTCGGCGACCACCCGGTCCGAGCGGCGGCAGCGCTGATGCGGCTCGAGGAACTGGCGGCGTTGCACGGTGCCACCGACCTCGCCGCACGCTCGATCTACGTCCGCGCCCAGGCGACTGCGATGAGCGGTGATCTGGTGACTGCGCTCGACCTGATCGACCTCGCAGCACAGCGGTTCGCCCACTTGGGCCTTCACGGGGGCTCGCTCCGGACCGACCTCGGCCGGATCAACGTGCTCAACGAGACCGGCCGCCACGACGAGGCGTTCGACGCGTGCCACCGCCTCATCCACGCATTGGCGACGAAGCCGCCGGCGGATCTCGAGCCCGACGAGGTGCTCGAGTTGCTCGCGGCAGCGGAACAGAATCGTGGGCTGTGCTGTGAGCTGACCGGCCGTTGGCTCGAGGCGCTCGAGGCCTATGCCCGAGCGGAGGCCGGATATGCCCGTCTCGACGACGAGGCGAGCATCGGCGAGGTCCTCAACAACCGCGGTCTGGTGCTGCTCGCGCTCGGCCGGATCGGTGAGGCGAGAGCCGCATTCCGAGGATCGCTCGACAAGCTCGACCAGGACGATCGCCCGCTGCGCGCCATGGCCACCAACGGCCTGGCCGAGACACTGCTGGCCGGCGGTGACTACGTCGGATGCCTCGATGCCCTCGCTGACGCGAAAGAGCTGTTGCAGGATCTCGATGCACCGATGCCGGAGCTCGACCGGTCGCTCGCCGCCGCCCGTGCCTACGAAGCGCTGAACCTGTCCCGGGAGGCGCTCGCAAACTACGAGGATGCCGAACGGTTCGCGGCGTCAGGGGGCGCAGCGGTCGAGGCCGCCCGCGCTGCGTGGGGGGCCGCCCGGCTTCGCTTCGAGCTCGGCGACACCGACCGCGCCGCCGCCGACCTCCGGCGGGCCCTCGATGCGTTCCGTCATGCGGGGCACGGGCAGTGGCTGGCGCTCGCGCTGCTCGATCGTTCGGCGATGCTGCAGCGCGCCGGTGACCTGCCCGGTGCCCTGGCGGACGCTCGGGAGGCCGCGTCGATCAGCGCCGGGGGCGACGCGCGGGTCGAGCTCGTCCGGGCGCATCTCGCCATCGCCGAGTTGCTCGACGAAGTGGGCGATGTCGACGGTGCCGATGCCGCCGTTGTCGCAGCGATCGATGCCGGCGAACGCGTCGATGTCCTGCCTGTCTCGTTGCTCGTCGACCAGGCCGTCGGACGACGCCTGCTCGAGCGACGTGACCTCGACGCGGCGCGACGTCGCCTCGAACGGGCCGCCCACACGGCCGAACTGCTCCACGCCAGTCTCGACGGGGCGGTGGTCGGGCAGCGGTTCATGCTGGACAAGCTCGATGCGTTCGACGCCCTCATCGAACTCGCCCTGGTCGACCCGGCCATCGACGACGATCGCCGCGGTTCGGCGGTGCTCGCCGCCACCGAGCGCGCTCGGCGGCGGCGGCTCGGCGAACTCCGGCATCGGAGCAGGTCGCTGCACCGCACGGCCGACGACGGTGCGGTGTCGGGAGAGCTCGACGCGGTCTACGCCGAGATGCTGAACCCCGCGCACGGCGACCGTGAGCGCTTCGAGCGACTGACCGAGCGGGCGGCGGACCTGGAGCTGAGGGTCAGCCGGGCACGTCTCGATGCGTCTCGTCACGAGCGTGGTGTCGGCGGAGCATCTCCCAGCTCCGCCGATGCCGCCGACACCGTTGACCTGATCGTGCCGAACGGCGACGCAGTGCTCAGCTGGTACTGCCTCGCGAAACACGTGCTCGCAGTGGTGGTCGTCGAGGGTGCGGTCAGCGTGCGGCTCGCGCCGGTGTCGCGCCAGGAGGTGGTCGATGCCGTCGCTCGGCTCGATGCCCAGTGGCAACACCTTCACACCGATGCGCAACTGCTGGTCCGTCACCACGACCGCTTTGAGCGAGCATGTCGCCGTGTGCTCGCAGAGTTGTACGACATGCTGGTCGCGCCGGTCGCCGACCTGTTGCCGACCGCTCCTGGCGCCGCACTGGTGGTGGCCGCACACGGCCCGCTCCAGCAGGTTCCGGTCCATGCACTCCACGACGGCGACGGATACCTGATCGAGCGCTTCACGATCTCGACCACGCCCAGTGTGGCCGACTACGTGGCCCGCTCCTCGTCGAAGCACCCCGGGGGCCGGTCGCTGGTGATCGCTGCGTCGGACGCGAACACCCCGGCGATCGACGCAGAGGGTCGGGCCGTGGCTGCGCACCTGTCCGACGTGTCGCTGCATCTCGGCGATGTCGCCACGGCCGCAGCCCTGCTCGGTGGCGCCTCCGGCGCCGCAGTGGTCCACCTCGCGTGCCACGCGCTGTTCCGCCGCGACAACCCGATGTTCTCCTCGTTGCGCTTGGCCGATCGGTCGATCCGAGCCAACGAGTTGCTCGATCTCGATCTCGACGGGGCCCTCGTGACGCTCAGCTCGTGCGACAGCGCACGGAGCCACGCCGGCCACGGCGAGGAACTCGTCGGCCTGATGAGGGCCGTCCTCGGCGCCGGCGCGCGGACGCTCGTCGCCTCCCTGTGGCCGGCCGACGATACGACCACCGGTCGAGTCGTCGACGGCTTCTATGCCCGTCTGAGTGAGCACGGGCCGGCCGCTGCTTTGCGGGAGACGCAGCTGGCACAGCTCACACAGACACCCCATCCGTACTACTGGGCACCGTTCGTCGTGATCGGCGGACGATGACCATGGATCAGCCCGAGAAGGATCCACAGCTCATGAGCACCACACGTGCACCTCACCGCACCGATCGTCCACACCTGCTCGAGCGGAGGCGCCGTCGCCTCCGGGCCCTGATGGCTGCGCTCGTCATGGCCGGATCGACGTCGATCAGCGTCGGTTCGTCGCCCATACCGGTGGCCGCCGACGTGCTGCCCGCGGCGCAGGGGCTCATCGTCGGCCTCGTCGACGGAACAACGATCGACGAGCTCACGGCTCGCCACGGCATTTTGGTCATCGGATCCCTTGCGGCGCTCGATGCGTATCTGGTCGTCTGGACCGACGGTCGTCCAGCGGACCTGGTCGAGGCGGAACTGGCGCTCGATCCGGCCGTCGACTTCGTCAACCAGAACCAGACCGTGCGCACCCCCGAGGTGGCGTTCTCCGGTCGGATCTACAAGTGGGCGACGGCCGAACCGGGCGCGGGTGCCGAGCAGTGGGCCGCAGCCAGGCTCGGTCTCGCGTCGGCTCATGCCGTGACCACCGGTGCCGGAATCACCGTCGCCGTCATCGACACGGGTCTCGACCTCGGCGACCCGACCTTCATCGGGCTCGTGGCCACAGGCGTCGACTTCGTCGATGGCGACTCGGTTCCGTCGGACGATCGCAACGGCATCGACGAGAACGGCAACGGCGACGTCGATGAGGCAGCCGGCCATGGCACGTTCGTCGCCGGCCTCGTGCACCTCGTGGCACCATCTGCGCGGCTGATGCCCGTTCGAGTGCTCGACTCCGACGGCAACACCGACACCTTCACCCTGGCGCTTGCGATGGTGTGGGCCGCCGATCACGGCGCCGACGTCGTGAATCTCAGCCTTGGTCAGTCGGGCTCGTCCACCCTGGTCAAGGCGGCCGTCGATCTCCTGTGGAGCCGCGGTGTGTTGGCCGTCGGCGCAGCGGGCAACGAGGCTCGATCGCGCGACTCGTTCCCGGCTGGGGCGAAGTGCGCGATCGATGTCACGTCGACTGGCGCGACCGACAGGATCTCCGCGTTCGCGAGCACGAGTTCGAACATCGACGTCGCGGCGCCGGGCGAGGACCTGGTGAGCAACTTCCCGTTCAGCGGCACCGGGTCGGCCTCGTGGAGCGGAACCTCGATGTCCACTCCGCTAGTGGCCGGCGAGGTCGCCCTGCTGCGAGCGATGCGCCCCGACCTCCCGCTCGGCACGATCGCCCGGCTCGTCGTCCGCTCCGGGCCGATCGCTCTGGGCGCCGTCGGAAGCATGAATGGTGTTCGACGCGTCGATGTCGCTGCTGCGGTGCATCGAACCGCCACCGCCACCCCGTTCAGCACGGACTGCCTCCAGTGAGCGCCGTGGTCGATGTCGTGGTCGATGTCGTGGTCGATGTCGTGGTCGATGTCGTGGTCGATGTCGTGGTCGCTGCACCGGTGATGCCGGTCTCCAGGGCGATCCCGGCTAGCCGGTCACCGCAACGGGCGGACGTGCTCGTCGTCGGGCCACGACTGACCAGCTTTGGTCTGGTCGCCGAGTTCCCGGCCGATCGGTTCGCGTTGCGGGCGGTCGGCGACACCACCGCTGCAGTCCGCGAGTTCGCCGGTGGCCACCACGTCGACGTGGTCGTCGTGGTGCTCTCCCCGCAGGACGACCCGGCCGCGGTGATCGATCGTCTGCTGGCGAGCAGCGGATCGGTCCCGATCGTCGCCGTGTTCGTCGAATCGCCGACGCGTGCGGTCACCATGGCAGTGATCGAACGGCGTGTCGCCGGCTTCCAACTCCTCGTGGACGGTGCATTGGCCGTCGTCGCCGCGGTCGACGCGGTGCGACGTGGCCAACCGGCGCTGCATCCGATCGCGACCCAGTGCCTCCTCGACGCCTGGAACCGTCGTATTGCGGCGGCGTCGGCGACCGATGTCCTGACCACCCGCGAACACGAGGTGCTCCGACTCGTCGTCGGCGGACTGCAGAACAAGCAGATCGCTCGGCGCCTGGCGATCAGGGAGGGCACCGTGAAGTGCCATCTCTCCCGGATCTATCAGGCGATCGGCGTCCACTCACGCACGGAGGCGGCGCTCTGGTTGGCGGAGAACGAAGGTGTCGAACGCTTGCCCACGCTTCACCGACCGGCGTCGTAGGTCTCGGCCAGCACGGCCCTGAGCCGGTCGAGGCACCGGCCGCGAGTGGGGCCGAGACTCCCGATCGGCATCCCGAGCCGGGTGGCCGCCTCTTCGTAGGTGACACCGGAGAAGTAGAGCATGGTCAACACCTCGCGGCATCGTGGCGACACCCGCTGGAGTCCTTGGTGCACCCACTCGACGTCTGCGGCGAGGCGGTGGATCTGGTCGTCGTCGGCCGTCGGACCGGAAGCGCTCGCGTCGAGTCCGTCGACCGACAGACCTTCGCCGCGACCCTCTCTCGGCGTCCGGTCGCCCAGTGTGCGCTCCCTCGTCCGTCGCTCGATGATACGAATCGATTCGCGCTTGGCGACCGTCGACAACCAGGCACTGATCCTGCCGGGGGTCTCGATCGTGTCGATCGCTCGCAGCAGGGCCGAGAAACAGGCCTGGGTGACGTCGGCCGCGTCGTCGGGGCCGAGCCCGAGGTTGAGTGGGATCGAGTGGACGAGTCGCTCGTAGCGCGCGACGAGAACGGACCATGCACGTTCGTCGCCTCGGCGACACCGTGCCAACAACGCCTCGTCATCCACCACGGCACGCATGCTACGGGGTCGTGTCAGGAGCGGATCCCGTATCGGGAGGCGATGTCTGACGGCCGCTGTCCCATGCTCGGTGAAGGGGGCTGCACGATCCACGAACACCGCCCTCGCGCCTTCCGGGTCTACGACGGTCGGATGTTCGTGGCCACCGGCATCGAACCGGACCCGGACCAGCCGGTGATCCAGCGACAGGTCCGGCGATGGCGGTTCGACCCGGCGACGACGTCCGGCGCTGCGGCGATCGGAGCGCTCCGGTCCGTGGTGGCAGTGCTCGGAGCACGAGGTCGAAGCTGGAGAACAGGTCGACGGTCTCGACGAAGGTCGTCGGACCGAAGTAGACGTCGTACTGGAACCCGCTGCGCGCCGGGTCGTCGAGCGAGGTGCTCATCGCCCAGCGGATCACGGGCCACGCGTCCAACGGCATCGAGGCTCGTACCAACCCATGGGCCCACGGTAGCGAACCGGTGTCGCGGCGTGGCGGTGCGGTGTGGGCCCTGCCGGGCCTCGTTGCTGTTGGGTTCGGTTCATGGGTGTGTCAGGTGGGTGGTGCGATGCGGGTGCCGTCCTGAGGTCATGCAGCCAGCGGTGTTCGGGCAGGGTGTTCGGGCAGGGTGATCTGCAGCGCGTCGTTCAGCCACGCGGCGGCTTCAAGAGGGCGCTCCGCGGTCGCCATCCGCCGCCGGGCGGATCGAGAGCGAACATCGCCCAGTCGGCTGAGAGCGCAGCGTGAACCACCTGCTGGTCGACCAGACTCGTTGCGTGAACAGGGTGGTCATCTTCGGGCGCGGTGGTTCCGGGAAGTCGACGCTCGCACGTCGCCTCGCCGTGATCACGCAGCTCCCGTTGATCGAGCTCGACAAGGAGTTCTGGAACGACGAACTCGAGGTCGTGCCGATGGCGGTGTGGGCTCAGCGCCAAAGCGAGCTCGCAAGCGCAGACCGGTGGATCATGGACGGCGATCTCGGTCCCTACGACGAGGTCGAGCCTCGACTCCATCGTGCCGACACGGTGATCATCCTCGACATCTCTCCGTGGCGGTGTGCCTGGCGAGCTGTGAGACGGGGACGCGAGCGTTGCGACTTCTGGAGATGGACGATCCGATGGCGACGGGTGTACCGCCCTCGACTGCTCGCCGAAGTCGGAGCTCATGCCGCGCACGCCGAGATCATCACGTTCCACACGCCTGCGGACGTCGAGGTCTGGCTCGCTCGAGCTCGAGGGTGAAGCCGACCGGTCTCGCGCTGGCGTCTCACCCGATCAGCCCGGCAGCGGCCGGGGGCTATGGTCGTGGGGCGGCAGTGAGCCGCACGATGGCGAACCGAGGATCTGATGACTGCACCGCACTTGCCCGGCCGCTTGGGCGACCCGGACCGCACGCTCGCCACCGACCCGCGAGCCGATCCACGGATGATCGCCGCGATGATGCCGGTCGGCCTTGCCGACCGCACACCGCCGCAACCGGTGTCGATGGACACACCGATCGAAGCACTGCACGAGTTCAACACGATGTCCGAAGCCGGCTTCGACATGATGTTCTCGATGTTCACCGCAGACCTGGCGCCGGTGGCGGGAGTCGAGCGCAGCATCGAGGTCATCCGTGGGGTCGACGGCAACGATGTCACGCTGTACATCCATCGACCGGCCGGTCACGCCGCTTCGATCCCTGGTGTCTTGCATCTGCACGGTGGCGGGATGACCATCCTCGAAGCCTCGGGTTCGGGGTATCAGCGCTGGCGCGATCAGCTCGCTGCGACCGGTCTGGTGGTGTGCGGTGTCGAGTTCCGCAACGCCAGCGGCAAGCTCGGCCCATACCCGTTCCCCGCCGGGCTCAATGACTGCACGTCCGCGCTGCAGTGGTTCTCCGAGCAACGCGACCGCCTCGGCGTGTCGAAGATCGTCGTCTCGGGCGAATCGGGCGGCGGCAACCTCACCCTGGCGACCACGTTGAAGGCCAAGCGCGACGGCCACCTCGACCTCATCGCAGGCGTGTACGCACAGTGCCCCTACATCTCCAACGCGTACGAGTCGCCGGTGCCCGAGCTGACGTCGCTGTACGAGAACGACGGGTACTTCCTGAGCTGTGAG
>JAYSLK010000469.1:0-16581 GCA_043725585.1 Actinomycetota bacterium | reverse complement strand
TACCGGCGCAACGCCTCGTCACGCTCGGCCGCGTGATCGACGATCGGCGCGGGATAGCCCGCCGGCCGCAACAGCCCGTCGGGTGCGTGGACGGCGTTGTCCGCCACGTCGACCAGCTCGGGCACCCAATGACGCACGTACGCGCCCTGCGGGTCGAATCGCTCGGACTGGCTGGTCGGGTTGAACACCCGGAAGTACGGCGCGGCATCGGTGCCGGTGCCCGCCGCCCATTGCCACCCGTGGTTGTTCGATGCGAGGTCGCCGTCGACGAGGTGGCGCATGAAGTGACCGGCACCCCACTGCCACGGCAGGTGGAGGTCCTTCACGAGGAAGCTGGCCACGATCATCCGGACGCGGTTGTGCATCCAACCCGTGGCGAGCAGCTGACGCATGCCCGCGTCGACGATCGGGTATCCGGTTCGGCCCGCTGCCCAGGCGGCAAACCGGTCGCGCGCTCGAGCGTCGGTGTCGACGATCATCGCATCCATCTTCGTTTGCAGGTTCTGCCACGCGGTCTCGGGGCGGCGGAACAACACGTCGGCGTAGAAGTCGCGCCACGCGAGCTCGCAGCGGAACACCTCGTGCGAACGAACCGGTCCGAGATCGTCGATCAGCTGCAGCGGATGCACGATCCCCCACCGCAACGCCGGCGACAGCCGACTCGTGCCATCGATCCCCGGCAGGTTGCGGCGATCGTCGTACTGATCGAGGCCGCCGGTGAGAAACTCCGACCACCGCTCACGTGCCGCCAGTTCCGATGCCGGCGGCAGGACGACGTCCAGCACCGGTGCCTCGGGCGGACCATCGCAGGCGATGTCGGGTGCGCCAAACCAGTTCACGTCTGCAGGCGTCGGGGAGAGACGGCGATCCGACCAGCGAGGCTGTCCTACCGACAGCCATGCCTTCGAGAACGGCGTGAACACCGCGTACGGCGAACCGTCCTGTTTCACCACGGTGCCGGGGTCGACCGCATACGGCGATCCGACACCGTGCAGCTTGCGACCTTCGGCGGCGAGGTTCTTCGCCACTTCGACATCGCGGCGTCGGCCGTAGGGCCCGAAGTCCTTCGACACCATCACCACGCTCGCTCCCACCTCGGCTGCGAGCGCGGGCACGACGTGGGCAGGGTCGCCGTGGCGATACACGAGCGCACCACCCATGCGATCGTCGAGCGCCTGGAGCGCCGCCCTCATGTATGCACGTCGCGGTGCTCCCGCCCGGTCGAATGCGGGATCGACGACGAACAACGGCACCACGTCGCCCACGGCATGCGCAGCAGCGAGCGCCGGCAGGTCGTCGAGCCGGAGGTCGCGCCGGAACCAGAGGATCGATCGGGGGCGAACGGTCGTCACGGACGAACTTCCAGGTTCGTCACCGGCACCGACACGTCCCCGGGCTGGATCTCGACCTGCGTCGCAACCTGCGTCGCGACCCGCGATGCGCTGCGCCGGTACACCGCCGATCCCACCGCGGCGCACATGAGCGCGATCGTGCTGCCGTAGGCGAGGCTCCATTCGGCGCTCACGTTGTCTGCCACCCATCCGGTGATCGGCGACCCGATCGGGGTGGTGCCCAAGAACGCAACAGCCCCGAGCGCGAGGAGGCGGCCACGCATGTGCGGAGGCGACTCCATCTGCGAGATGCTGTTCATGGCGGTGATCAGCGCCGCACCTCCGGCGCCGAGCGGCAAGCCGACGAGGTAGGCGACCCAGATGTTCGGCGACCAGGCGACGCCGAGTCCGCTCAGCCCGAGCACCACCATGCTCGCGAAGAAGAAGCGCATGCCGATCGAAGGCCGGCCGGCCGAGAACAGTGAACCGAGCAGACTGCCCACGCTGGTCGCGGCCAACATCCAGCCGAACAGCCGCGCGTCGCCGAAACGAACGTCGGCGAGCTTCAACAACGACACCCCGTAGTTGAACGCAAAGGTTCCGACCACGGTGAACACCACGAACATCGTCGCGAGCCGAGAGTTCGAGGCCACGAAACGAATCGCGTCGCGAACGGGTGTGCCCCCGCGAGCGGCAATCGGCGATCGATGCAGATCGCTCTCGTCGGCGGTGATCATCGGCCAGAGGATCGCGAGGAACGTCAGGCCGTTCACGATGAACAGCCAACCGGCACCCAGCGGCCCGATCAGCGCTGCGGCCAGCGCCGGACCGAAGATGCGGCTGCCGGTCATCACCGCAGTGTTGAGCGCCAGGACGTTCGGGATGTCGACCGGCTCGACGAGCTCGACCACGTAACCCCGACGCGCGGGGTTGTCGAGCGCTCCCGCGATCCCGAGCACCAGGGCTGCCACGTAGACCACCCACAGCTGCACCAGACCGGCCAGTTCGAGCACACCCAGCGCCACCGCCTGCAGGCCCATGACCGACTGGGTGACGATGGCCATCTTGCGCTTGTCGACCCGGTCGGCCAGTGCGCCCGCCCACGCGCCGAGGAGCAGCATCGGCAGGAACTGCGCCATCAGCGTGACGCCGACATCGGTTGCCCTCCCGGTGAGCCGGTAGACGAGCAAGCCCATCGCCGTGGACTGGATCCAGGCGCCCACGTTGCTGATGGTGAGCCCGACGAAGAACCGTCTGGCGTTGCGCGTCCGCAACGAGCGGAACGTCTGCGAGGAAGCCATCACGTCAGTTCTACCGCCGATCCCGCCCGCAGCATCTGTCGGACCGTATGGTGCGATCTGTGTCCCCTGTGCTCCCGCTCGCCATCCTGCTCGTGCGACATGGTGCGACCGAGTGGTCAGTCAACGGGCGCCACACCGGACGCACCGACCTCCCGCTCACCGACGAAGGTGCTGATCAGGCCGAAGCGCTCCAACCCGTGCTGGCCAGGCTGATCGCGGCGCGTTCCCCCGGCGGCGTGGTTGATCCGGTGGTGTTCACCAGTTCGCTGCAGCGTGCCCGCGACACCGCGATCAAGGCGATGCCCGGCGCGGAGATGGAGGAGACGCACCTGCTCCTCGAGGTCGACTACGGCCGGTTCGAGGGACTGCGCAACGAAGAGATCCGTGATCTGCGCCTTAGCGAGTGGAGCGTGTTCCAGCACGGTGCCGACGGCGGCGAGAGCGTTGCTGCGATCGAGGCACGTTGCGACTCGTTCATCGCCAAGCTCGAACGAGTGGCGGCCGGGCGAGTGGTCGTCGCATTCACCCACGGCCACCTGTCGCGGTTCCTCACGGCGCGGCTGCTCGGACTACCGGCGTCCGCCGGTGTGGGGTTCTACAACGACACCGGCACGGTGGCGGTCATCGAGCAGCGCCGCAATGCACTCACGCTCACGGGCTGGAACATCCGCCCGATCTGACCGCAGCGTCGTTCAGACGATGACGAGCTCGGCCCGCAGACACTGACCGATCCGAGCGATCCGAGCGATCGGCCAGACCGTAGCCAACTCGGCGACGCCTGTCCGCAAGGATGGCACCGTGGTGCTGCTCCTCGACGACCCTGCCGACGCCGATTCGGGTGAACCCGGATCGTTCGGCAGGCTCCATGACGCACTCGTGGCGGCTGGTGTGGAACGTGGTACGCCCGTGGGCCTCGCACTGTCGGCAGGAGCGAACGGATCGCTCACCATCGGCGTCGCGACGGCCGGCGTGTCGATCGGGTTCACGGGCCGCCACGCCCTCCGCTCGATCGCCGCCGCGGAGGCGACGCTGCACCCTCGATGGGTGTGGTGGACGAACGAACCGGCCGCCGTGCTCGTGCGCCATGGGATCCGCCTCACCGCGTGTTGGGACCTCTCGGCCGCTCATCGGTTGCTCGTCGGTGGGTGGCGCACCGACGAGGTCCGCATCTGGTCGACGGCGAACGGTCTCGATCACACGCTCGCGCCGGCGCTCGGACAGCTCGACCTCGGCGACGGCGACAGCGGCGACGGTGCGCACCCTGCGCTGCGGGCCGATGGGCACCTGCGCGCCGAATGGGTGGCCGGATCGTGGCGCGATTCAGCCGCAGGAGCAGCACGGTGGGGCGAGCTCGCGCTGGACGTGATGGTGCGCCAGCAGGATCTGTTGCGTTCCGTCGAAGCCGCCGGCGACGCACTGGCGACGGCACGCTCGGAGTCGGCGGCCGAGATGCTGTGCGCCGAGCTCGAACACGACGGGCTACCGATCGACATGTCGGTGGCGACGGGTCTGATCCGAGATCTGGTGGGCGAGCGACCGGCCGACGAGCGTGAAGCGATCGAGCGTCGCGCCGCGCGCGATGCGTCCGTGCTCGCGCATCTTCCGCCCGGCGCATCGTTCGATCTCCGCAACCCGGCGGACGTGAAGTCGATGTTGCGTCGCGTGGGCATCGACGTGCCCGACACACGAGCGTGGCGCCTCGAGCAGATGCGTGCCGTTCATCCCGTGGTCGAGGCCCTGCTGCTGTGGCGCAAGGCCGAAAGGATCGCGACCACCTTCGGCTACGGGTGGTTGGACGAACACGTGGGACCCGACCATCGCCTGCGCGGCGCGTGGAGTGGCACCGATGGTGCCGCGGGCCGGATGACCGCTCAAGCAGGTCTGCACAACCTGCCGGCCGATCTCCGTCCCGCGGTGCGCGCCGACGAGGGCTGGCTGTTCGTGCGCGCCGACCTCGGCCAGATCGAACCGCGGGTGCTGGCCGCGGTCTCGGGCGATCGAGCCTTCGTCGACGCCACCACGGCCGACGACCTCTATCGACCGGTGGCGACGCGGCTGAACGTGGAACGACCGATCGCGAAGGTGGGCGTGCTGGCGGCGATGTACGGCCAGACGAGCGGCACTGCAGGTCAGGCGTTGCAGGGGATGGACAGGGCCTACCCCGTCGCGATGCAGTTCCTCCGCGACGCCGATCGAGCCGGGCGCGAAGGGCGCGAACTGCGCACGTTCGGTGGTCGGCTGATCCCGATGTGGAACACGACTCCTGATTGGGATGCCCCGGTGGACGAACGCTCCGCATCCGCTGCGGTCGCGTCGCGCGGACGGTACGCGCGCAACGCGACCGTGCAGGGGGCTGCGGCCGAGCTGTTCAAGGCGTGGGCGGCGACGGTGAGAGCCCGTCTGGCGGGAGACCCGGAGCTGAGCGACTCCCGCATCGTGCTGTGCCTGCACGACGAACTGCTGGTGCACACCCCGGCCACCGCGGCCGAGCGCGTCGCTGAGATGGTGAGCTCGTGCCTCGACGAGGCCTCGGGTCGGTGGTTCCGCGGTACCGGCGTGCGCTTCGTGGCCGACGTGTCGATCGTGGCCAGTTGGGCCGACGCAAAGGCGTGACCGACGCCGCGCCGGCGAGCGGTCAAGCAGTCCATTCATGGACGACGGTGACCCCGGCATCGGTGATGAGCGGCGCGGACCGAACCGGAGGTGGCTGAGCAGACAGCTCGACCTGCTCGTGAGCGAGCACCCTGGCCCCCGGACGCAGCCGAGCCAGCAGCGTGCCGATCAGCCGAGCGACCACCTCCGCTGGCAGGAAGATCAGCACGACGTCGACATCATCGAGCGGCGCGGTCGCAGCATCGGCGTGGACGATCTCGATCTGGTGTTCAAGGCCGGCGCGAGCGACGTTGCGGCGAGCGAGATCGACGAGGCCCGGATCGCGTTCGATGCCCCTGCCCCGACAGCGCCGGCGCGCGACGGCATCGATCAGCAGCCGGCCGTCGCCACAGCCCAGATCGACCACGAGGTCGGAGGCGCCGATGCCAGCGTGATCGACGAACGCCGAGGCGAGTCCCGTGGGTGTCGCGAGGTACGGACCCAGATCGTCGCCGGGAGTGGCCCGCCGGCGCACACCCATGCGGGACAGGAGCAACCGCACCGGGCGGACGAGCCAGTAGATGGGCCACGCGAACCCGGGAAGCGCGACCGCATCGAAGTCGGCTTGGCCGGGCGTCAGCGCGCGCTGCAGCTTCCCCATGAGTCCGTCTCGTGGACCGGGTTCGTCGCGCCACACGAGCTCGACTCGTGTCGGCTGATCGTCGAGTCGCGTGAGGGTGACGCGGCCGTGGCTGCGCTGGTACGAGCGCCACGCCCCGTTTCCCGTCGGCCCCCATCGACGCATGCCGCTGGCCTCGAGCACCTCGACTGCGCGTGTGGTGGCCCGGACGTCTGGCAACTTCAGACGCACGAGCCGAAGCAGCTCGTCGTCGACGCCGAGCGGCAACGTTCGAGCGCGCACACCCGCTTCGGCAAGCACGGCCGCAACGTCGTCGGCGTCGATCGCCGCGAGGTCGCGCAGCCGTTGCACAGCGGCGAGTTGGTCGTCGACCGGCGCGCCCTCGGCGGCGAGCTCGACCAGGACCGGCCGCAGGCACCGACGCTGGACAGCCGCGACCAGCAGGCGCGTGCGCCCGGCATCGTCGATGGGCCTGGCGACGTCGAGTTCCGTGAGCAACTGTTCGAGCATGGTCGGCGCACCGTAGCGCCGACCATGCCCATCCATGCCGCGACAAGAGCCGCCTGTCAGCCGCCGTACGTGGCGGGAATGATGCCTCGGAGACGCCGGGGAGCTCTCGGCGACCACGTCAGCCGATCACAAGGGTGTGACCTTTTCGGCCGCTTTCGGGCAGCTCAGGGCATCTTTTCTTCCGATCACGCGACCGGCAGACATCGCGATCAACCATGACCAAGATCGAACACGTGTTCTGTCATGGCGGTAACTTGGTGGCATCGAGCAGCGCCCACGGGGACGCTGACCGGCGACGAGCGGGAGGTGTCAGATGGAGAGGGAGCTGGTGTCAACGGCCACCGCAATCGCCGCGATCGACCTCACCACGGCCGATCGCGACGCGGCCGGCACCGTGCTCGGTCTCGTCACTCGCCTGATCCGAATGGCACAGGCGGTCGAGATCGACGCCAACCTCCGCCTCGACGAACACGCTGCCGACGACACGACACTGAGCCCCGAACACGTCAACGCCGCGGCCACCGGCCGCTCGCTCAACGCCGCGGCGCGTTCGGTCAGGCGAGCGAAGGCGTCCCGGTCGTACCCTGCGCTGCGCGCCGCGATCGCCCGTGGCGAGCTCGGCACCGAGCACCTCGATGCATTCGACACGGCCGTGCGATCGCTGGCGAAGGAGCTCCGTCCTCGCCTGCTCGAACGCGAGCGCCACCTCGCGTGCGTCGCCACCGCCATGACCCTCGAAGAGCTCAGAGCACGGCTCGACGCCGAGGTGCGCGACATCGAAGGTGACGACGGTGCGGGCCGCCTCGCACGGCAGCGACGCCACATCTGCGCCCGCTCGTGGACCGGCCGGGATGGCATGTGGAACATCCACGGTCGATTCGACGGCGAACGAGCGGTCTCACTCGTCGAGGCACTTCGCAGGGCGACCGAGGCTCGCTTCCATGCGGAGCATCCCCCCGAGGCGCCGGACGATCCGCTGCTCCGTCACGAGTTCTTCCAGGCGCTCGGCCTCGCCGATCTGATGCTCGGTGTCGCTGGGGGCAGCGGGCGACCGGAGTTCATCGTCACGATCGACGAGCAGACGCTTCGCCGCGGCCGACACCGGAACAGCCGGGTCGACTGCGGGCGCGGCATCGATCTCCCGATCGAGTCCCTGCAGACGATGGCCGGGCGGGCGCGGTTCGTCCCGGTCGTGGTCGACCGCAACGGAGTGGTGATCCGTCAGGGCCGGCCGGTGTCGACGCTCGACCAACTGCGCGACTCGCTCGTCGATCCGGTATCGCTCGACCACGTGCGCACCCGTCGATACGCCTCACGCGACCAGCGACGGGCGCTGCGAGCGATGTACCGCGCCTGCGCGATCCCCGGCTGCGATCGTCACATCTCCTCCTGCGAACCGCACCACGTCCAGTTCTGGGAGCATCGCGGAACCACCGGTCTGGCGAACCTGCTCCCACTGTGCAAGCACCACCACGATCGACTCCACGCCGAGTCATGGGACGTCGAACTGGCTGTCGATCGATCGCTGATCGTGCGCCGCCACGGGAGCGTGATCATGAGCACCGGTCCACCCAGCGAACAGTGGGTCTGATCGGCCCAGCTCAGGGTGCCCAGCTCAGGGTGCCCAGATCAGGGTGTGCAGTCCCCGACCACGATGGCGGGACCGGAGGCCGCAACCCAACACGCGGACGCACCCGCTCCTTGACAACCGAATCCGGCCGGGCTCTCCGTCAGTCGTCGAGCTTGAGGGCGGAGATGAAGACGTCGCCCGGCACTTCCACGCGCCCGATCGACTTCATCTTCTTCTTGCCCTCTTTCTGCTTCTCGAGCAGCTTGCGCTTGCGCGTGATGTCGCCGCCGTAGCACTTGGCGAGCACATCCTTGCGCTTGGCCTTCACCGTCTCGCGGGCGATCACCTTGCCACCGATGGCGGCCTGGATCGGCACGTCGAACATCTGTCGCGGGATCAGTTCCTTCAACTTCTCGCACATGCGGCTGCCGTAGGCGAATGCCTTGTCACGGTGCACGATGGTGCTGAACGCATCGGCCGGGATCGCGTTGAGCAGCAGATCCACCTTCACCAGGTTGCTGCGCTCGTAGCCACTCAGCTCGTAGTCGAGTGAGGCGTACCCCTGCGTACGGCTCTTCATCTGGTCGAAGAAGTCGACCACCACCTCGGCCAGCGGGATCTTGTAGTGCAGCTCCACTCGTTCGGGCGACAGGTACTCGAGCTTCACCATGTCGCCGCGGCGGGTCTGGCACAGGTCCATCAACGTGCCGGTGTACTCCTTGGGGGTGATGATGCTCACCCGGAAGTAGGGCTCCTCGATGTAGTCGATGCTCTGCGGTTGGGGCAGATCGGCGGGGTTGTCGACCAGCTCGATGTCGCCGTTGGTCTTGTGCACCCGGTACTCGACGCTCGGTGCGGTGGCGATGAGGGCGAGGTTGAACTCGCGTTCCAGCCTCTCCTTCACGATCTCCATGTGCAACAGCCCCAAGAAGCCGCAGCGGAACCCGAAGCCCAGCGCGCCTGACGACTCGGGTTCGTAGGTCACCGAGGCATCATTGAGCTTCAGCTTCTGCAGGCTCTCGCGCAGGTTCTCGAAGTCGTCGCCGTCGATCGGATACAGGCCGCAGAACACCATCGGCTTCGGATCGCGATAGCCGGGCAGCGCCTCGGTCGCACCATGGCTGGCGGTGGTGACGGTCTCACCCGAACGAGCCTCGGCCACATCCTTGATGCCGGCGATCAGGTAGCCCACCTCACCCGGACCCAGCTCGTCGAGGGGCGTGGGCACCGGACGGCGTGCACCGATCTCGATGATCTCGTGCAGTGCGCCGGTCTGCATGAACTTCAGCTTGCTGCCGTTGTTCATCCGACCGTTCATCACCCGCACCGAGCTGACCACGCCGCGGTACTGATCGAACTGGCTGTCGAAGATCAGTGCCTGCAACGGCGCATCGACATCGCCCTTCGGTGGGGGGATGCGCTCGCACACGGCATCGAGCAGCTCGTCGACACCGACGCCGGTCTTGGCCGAGATGCGCAGGATCTGATCGGCCGGGATGCCCAGGACCTGCTCGACCTCCGCCGCGTAGCGGTCGGGGTCGGCGGCCGGCAGGTCGATCTTGTTCAGCACCGCCACGATCTCGAGATCGTTCTCGAGCGCCAGGTAGCAGTTGGCCAGCGTCTGGGCCTCGATGCCCTGTGCGGCGTCCACCACCAGCACCACGCCCTCGCACGCCGCGAGCGAGCGGCTCACCTCGTACCCGAAGTCGACATGGCCAGGGGTGTCGATCAGGTGGAGGGTGTGTCCCTTCCAGGCCACGCGCACGTTCTGAGCCTTGATGGTGATGCCGCGTTCGCGCTCGAGGTCCATCGAGTCGAGGTACTGACTGCGCATCTCACGAGCATCGACGGCACCGGTGACCTCCAGGATCCGGTCCGACAACGTGGACTTGCCGTGATCGATGTGCGCGATGATCGAGAAGTTGCGGATCTTGGCGATGTCCATGGGCCTGGGTGGGTCCGTCCGAGGGGCTGATCCGGGCGCTGGATAGCGCTCAACGGGGTGTGCTGACTCTACCGGTCGCTGGTATCATCCAGGGCTGCTTTGCGTACGCGCGGCGACCGATCGAGGAGATACCCGAACCACCATGGCAAACATCAAGAGCCAGAAGAAGCGCATTCTCACCAACGCGAAGGCGGCGGAGCGCAACAAGGCGATCAAGAGCGAGCTCAAGACGCGTGCCAAGAACGCGGTCAAGTCCGCCGGCGCCGAAGACGGCGACGAAACCCTCCGCCTCGCGGTGAAGCGCCTCGACATGGCCGCTGCCAAGGGTGTCATCCACAAGAACCAGGCCGCTCGCCGCAAGAGCCGCCTGATGAAGAAGATCAACGCCGCCGGCTGAACCTGGCGTCGCACCCCTGCCGAGCCCGGGTCCGCCCGGGCTCGTGTCGTTTTCAGCGCCGGCCGGTGCCCACCAACTTCGACAGGCGAGCCACCAGCACCTCCATCACGAGCGACTCGGGCCATTCCTTCGCGCCGCGCAGATCGAGATCGGCCTGGGCCAGCAAAGCGATCGCCCGGGTGACGCCACTGCCGCTGAGCTTGCGATACTGGTCGAGCGCCTTGCGGGCAGGAAAGCCAGGCTTGATGCCCAGCACGGCGGCAGCCGAGCCCTCGTCGCGGGCGTTGGCACCGTCGAGTTTGAGCAGCTTCGTGTAGTGCCCGTGCAGGATGGCCATCACCTGCAACGGATGGCGCCCGCCGGCGATGCTCATCCGTTGGAGGAGCTCGAGCGAGCGGGTGGTGTCGCCTCGATCGATCGCATCCGTGAGATCCCACGGCGGAACACCGCCGGCTTCACCCAAGAACGGCCGCACGTCGTCGGCATGCAGCCGTGCCGAGGTGCCGTACGTGCTCACCAGCGTCTCGATCACACCCTGAAGCCGTCCGGCCTCTTCGCCCATCCACGCGTTGATCGAATTCATCGCCGGACCGTCCAGCCTCAGCCCGGCCGCAGCGAACTGTTGCTCGACCCATGCACCGCGATCCTTCGCCCGGGTCGGAGCCGCCGTCTCGCTCACCTGCGCTCCGGCGCCCTTGATCGCGTCGCTCAGCGATTTCGCGATGCGGCCGCCGCCGGCCACCAGCACCAGATGCGTCGACGGCAACGGATCAGCCAGGTACGCCACCAAGGGCGCGACCTCGTCGGCAGTGAACCGACCGATCTCACGGGCGATCACCACTCGATGCTCGGTCAGGAACGGCGGGGTCTGCGCCGAATCGACCACCGATCGCATCTCGTAGTCGGCAGCGTCGAACTCGTCGACCATCAGCGAGCGGTCACCGTCGCCCACCAGACGGTGCACCAACTCGGTCACCCCTGACAGCACGAGCGATTCGTCGTCGCCGGAGATGAGATGGACGGTCATGGGTTCCCCATCATGGCTTCCCGATCGACCCGCCACCACCACAGGGCCGCTGCCACCTGAGCCAGCCATGCCACGACCGCCCATCCGCCCACGGGCATCGCCCACTCGGCCAACTGCGCGACGGTGGCGACCCATCTCGTGCCCACCATCGACGGCGCCATCACCGGCACGACGCACCAGGACGGCAGCATCGACGCCATCAGCGCGGTCGGGATGCCGACCAGCATGACGAAGCCGGCGACCGGCACGGCGAGCAGATTGGTGACGATGCCCAGTGCGGGCATTCGCTGGAACACGAGCAGGCTGGGCAGCACCACGCCCAGTTGAGCGCCCACGGTCGACGACACCGGCAGAGCGAGCCACGCGGGCCCCCGCCAGCGAGCGGCGAGCCACGGTCCCACCACCGATACGCCGGCCGTGGCACCGCACGACAACCAGAACCCCACCGACCACACCAGGAGTGGGTCGACGAGCACCAGCGCAGTCACCGCGAGCGCCAGGATGCGCGGCACCGAACGGTCACGGCCGAGCGCATACGCCAGCGCCCCGATCGCGGCCATCGTGCCCGCCCGTACCACCGACGGTTCCACACGGGTCAGCACGACGAACCAGGCGATCAGTGCCCAGGTGGCTCCGAGCCGCCACCACGGGCGCAGTCGTTTCAGCAACACCCCAGCCATCGCGAGGACGTAGCTGACGTTCTGCCCGGACACGGCGGTCAGATGCGACAACCCGACAGCTCGGAAGCGGTCGATCACCTCTCGCGACTGACGCACGTCGTCGCCCACCACCAAACCGGTGAACAGGGCCGCGTCATCGGCGGCCATCGATGCCTCGGCCGATTCCCGCAACCGGCCGCGGAGCCGATTGCTGGCCAGCGCGATCGGTGCGCCCACGCCGACGGCTCCGACCTCGGCCACCTCGAACCTGCCCACCACATGACGCACCCGCGATCGACGGTCGTCGGGGCGAAGCGGCACGCGTTCACCGTCCACCAGCACCTGTTCACCTGCGTGCAACCGACCCAGCCGTCGACGCGGCGAACCGTAGGCGTACACCTGGAATCGTTCGCCTTCGATCTCGAGCACCATGCCGACGCTGCGCCCCACCGGAGCCGGATCGCTCACGAGCGTGACCCACCCGACGAACGGCCCGACGGATCGGGGCTCGGCCGACGACCACGCCCGCTCACCAAGCCCGGCACCGAGGGCGAGCAACACACCTGCTGCGGCGATCAGCAGACCGTGCCGCCGAAAGACGCGTGAGATCACGACGCTCGCCACACAACCGGCCAAGGTCCAGGGCGACCAACCTGCCCAGACACCCACGACCGCACACATCGCGAGCATCGCGACGTGAACGTCCCGCCAGACCCTGACCCCATCGACCATTTCGACCTCCCGACCGATCCGTTGCCTGATCGCAGGGGAAGCGCGTTCGGGACGCTATCGGTGCGTGTTCATTCCTGCGTCGATGCGTTGGCACCGAACCGTCGTCGCCCGACCTGCCAACCCGACCTGCCGACAACGGCAAGGCATCCAGCCAGAGCGATGAGCGACACGATCGAACTCCCGATCTCGACCACGGACGGGTCGTTGATCAGCCGAACGTCATTCGACGTCGGCACGACGACCATCCAGTTCGGAGACACCCGCCACGGGCCATCGGCCCCCTCGACCCTCCACGTCGGAAAGTACGACACCCTGACCAGCATCGGCACGCCGAGGCGGTCGACGCTGAAGGAGATCTCTCCGTCTCCCTCGACGAGGTCGCCGACAGTCACATCCGGAGGCGGAGCCGACTCGGGCGGCACGCCTTCGCTGCGAGGCCACGACGAGGGCCCATCGGCTGCCACCCGAACTGCATCGAGATCTGCCTGAACAAACCACTGGATGGCCAATTCGGACCAACGCTCACGGTCGTCGCCTGCGCCCGACGCCACGTGCGGCACCGACCCGAGAGGTTCGACCAGAACCATCTGCTCGATTGCGAAGATCGTCCACTGCCCGTCCGTCACGAGCTCGCCGAATCCGGCGGTCCGCCTCGCCGCCGCGACGATCTCGGGAGTCGATGCCATGTAGTACCTGACACCCAGTTCGCGCAGATACACCGATGCACGTTCGAGATCCACCTGCCCGTACGGCAGACCGGGTTTGTAGTTCTCGGCGACCGCAGAGTACGAACTCTCTGCCACCATCTGGGCGTCAGCTGTCACCGACGAGTCACGCAGCAGGCCGGCGATGTCGGTGATGCAATCGTCGGTGAAAAGGGGCACGAGGTTGAACGCGTACAACGAGCCGTACTGTCCCACTGGGTCGTGTTCGACCGCAATGCGTCCGCACCCGCGCTTCGCACCCACGTCTGCGAGGGTGGCCACCACCGACCGATATTCGTGCCACTTCGGTCCTCGCTCCATGCCCGCAAATGCGACTCGTTGGAGTTGCGCGTTCGGATTCAGGTCGAGCGTCGGACCCGCGGCCCAGCGATACTCCGGAACCAGCCGCCACCCAGCGAGTGTCGATTCGGTAGCGGTACCCAACGGCAGCGTGCCCGTACCGTACGAAACGACGAACAGCACCAGACCTACCGCCGCCAACGGAGCCCCGATCAGCCCGGCCGGGCGACGTCGCTTCGGCAGGCGTGACACACCGGCGACAACGACTACCGCAGCGCCGCATCCGGAGAGCATGAGACGCCCGAGATTCCACATCGGCGACATGCGCACGTTCGACAGCACACCTTGTGGCAGAACGATCACGGCGATCGCACACACCGCAGCGAGGAGCGCCATCGTCAGCACCCCTCTTCGCCGATGTCGGACTGCATCGACCATGCCGACCGCAGCCAGCGCGACGAGCACCAATTCCATGACGACGGGGTAGGGGAACAGGATCTCGCCGAAGTCTGTGCGCTTGTCGAAGCCCAACTCGTTCAGCTGGTTCCGGTACCACCAGAACGGTACGTACCAAAATGCTCCGAGCAGTCCGACGGTTGCGAGCACCAACGCGCCTGACACCGCTTCGCGGCGACGATCGTTCGCAGCCGCAACCGCAACGTGACACAGCACACCGAGCAGGACGAACACACCGGCAACCGGATGACACACCGCTGCGAAACCGCCGACCATGCCGGCCCGAACCAGGTGAACCAGCCGTGACTGCGCGGTCATCACGAGGGCCAACGCGAGCACCGCCGCCGCCAGTCCGTAGGCGAAGCCGTACTCACCGGTCACCGTCGAGGCGATGTTCCCACCGAAGCTGGTCTGCGAAGCGTCGAACAAGAACACGACCGAGCCAGAAGCAACGAGTGGAGCTGCCGGAAAATCCAGCTCTGACGCCCGCGCCCATCTCGCGGCAACCGCAGGGAGCATCACCAGTGGCAGCGCCACCGCCACCTTGAACGCTATGGCGGTGGGCAGCAGCACGTCAAAGAGCACTGCGATCAGGGGCGGCACCGACATGTAGAAGCGATAGGCCGGGAGGCCCCCGAAGAACGCTGGTGACCATCCGCTGAGCAGCCCGTGGTCCCACAGGTGATCTCTGATGAATCGCGGTCCCCAGACGTGCGCACCAAGATCACCGATGGTCGCCGTCGTATCGGCGAGGATCAAACCGGGTCGGAGCTGCAACAGCACGAATCCGCACAGGACCGACGTCGCCGCCACGGAGACCCAGCGTCGTCCCGAGTCGGCAGGCACGAGGATTGAGCGTAGGTTCACCCGGTCGTCGATGTGCTCAGAGACCTGGACCGCTCATCGTTCGTTCCGCCAGGGTTTACGTTCGTTTGCCCACCGTTTGCCAACCGTTTGCTCTTCTCTCGGCTCACCCGACCGTGAACTCGCCTGCCGCGTTCGGCGGAGGCTGCTCTCGTACGCTGGTCCGGTGGAACCCTTCGCCGACGATCGCCGCGCCCGTGCGCCGCGGCCTGGAGCATCGGAGTCCGGGGTGCTGGCAGGCCTCGAGGCGCTCGAGTACCAACAGCCACGACCTGCCGCGACAGCGGGCTCGGCGCCGATCGCTCCCGCCCGGCCGGCTGCACCGGTGCCGGCGGTCGTGCGCCGAGGTGTCCGCACGAAAGGACCCTTCGTTGCTCTGCTGCTGCCAGCGGTGCTCGGAGTGGCCGCGATGGTGCTGCTGCGCGACAGCACCACGGTCGGCACCGGGGTGTCGGGGTTCTTGCTGGCGCTGCTGGCGGCTCCCCTGCTTCCCGCGTTCGGCGCCCCACTGCGAACCGGTTCGATCGCCGTGCCCGCGGCCGCCAGTGCGGTGCTGTGGTTCCTGCTCGGCACCTTTGCCGCACAGCGCGCCACCCGGTCGGGCGCGGGCGGCTGGGGCCGATTCTGGAGCGAGTACGCCTGGTTGACCTCGTGCGTGTGGGTCGGAGCGATCCTGGCCGTGGTGGCGGCCAATCTCGTCCTCGGCCGGGTGCTGCTGTGAACCGCTCCACCAGCGTCAGAGGCTGACCAGCGGGCGGATCGCCTCGAGCTTGGCCGGGCCGATGCCGCGCACCTCTGCCAGACCGTCGATCGACGAGAACGGTCCGAACTGCTCACGGTGCGCGACGATCGCCGCCGCGGTCGCCGGGCCCACCCCGGGCAGCGTGTCGAGCTCCTCCTCGCTCGCCTCGTTGATCGACACCGGTCCGGACGGTGCTCCAGCGTCGGCGCTCACACCGCTGCCAACTCCGCTGATCCCCACCGGCACCGTGACTCCATCGGCCAGGCGCGGCACGTACACGCGGTCGCCATCCGACAGCGGCGCAGCGAGATTGATCGCGTCCGGATGGGCGTCCGACGTCAGCCCACCGGCGGCCATCACCGCATCGGCCACCCGCGCGCCCCGCGACACCCGGTGGATGCCGGGCGCCACGACCGCCCCGGCGACGTGCACGACGATGTCGATGGGCTCCGGATTCACGGTCGTCGTCGATCCCACGAAGGGCGGGGTCACCGATGTGGGTGGCACCGTCGATGCCATCGGCAGCGACGCCTCCACCGGCGGCGGAGGAGGCGACACGAGCCAGTACCCACCGGCGCCCACCAGGGCGATCGAGACGGCGACGATCACCAACCGACCCATCCCGAACCACGCCACCCACTCGCTCAGGCGCTGCCCGACATCGCGTGCTGGCGCCGGCCGCGCCAATCGGTCATCCATGTCCGCAGGCAGGTCCACGGCCACCTCCCCCACCGGTTCGGGCACGTGCGTGCCGTGCGACGACTTTGCGGGGAAGCGCGCTGGAACCTATCAGGCGGTCACGAGGTCGACA
>JAYSLK010000468.1:0-6748 GCA_043725585.1 Actinomycetota bacterium | reverse complement strand
TGCGCGAGCCGGATCTTTTCGTAGAGCTCCACCTTGGACAAATCGCTTTCCCCTCACCTCGGCAACGCCGCAGGCAAGGTACGGATCAGAGGGCCAGGTGGGGCCAACTCAAACCGTCGCGACACCCCCAAAGTGGGGCCAAATCAGACCGTCGTTCTCAACGCGCCCGATGCTGATCAGCTGTGTCTCGCATCCTCTATCACCTCATCGCCGCGCTCACCCGTCTGGCCGTTCGTTCCGGCCGTTCCAAGGACCTCGAGATCATCGTCCTCCGCCATCAGCTCGCCGTCCTGCGCCGCCAGATCAACCGACCCGAACTCAACGACGACGACCGGACCCTGCTCGGTGCGATCGCAGCCGCGCTCCCCCGTTCCCGTCGAACCGGCTGGCTCGTCACTCCCGAGACGTTGCTGCGATGGCATCGCCGGCGAGTTGCCCGCTACTGGGCACAACCCAGCCGAAGACCAGGACGACCACCAACGTGTGTCGAACTCCGCCGACTCATCGTCCGTCTCGCATCCGAGAACCCGACCTGGGGCTACCTGCGCATCCACGGCGAACTCGCAGGCCTCGGCCACCGCATCGCCTCCTCCACCGTGTGGGACATCCTCAAGACCAACAGCATCGACCCCGCCCCGAAACGCTCCGAGGTCACCTGGTCCCAGTTCCTGCACTCCCAAGCCGCAGTGGCCTGCGACTTCTTCACCGTCGACACCGCGCTACTCCGTCGCTACTACGTCCTGTTCTTCATCGATGTCTCTACCCGCCAGGTCTTCTACGCCGGCACTACCGCGAACCCCACCGGAGCCTGGACCACACAGGCCGCCCGCAACCTGTTCCTTCGCCACGCCGACCGACTCACCGAGTCACGAGCGCTGGTTCGTGATCGAGGCAGCCAATTCATCGAGAGCTTCGACGAGATCTTCCGCACCGAAGGCCTCAAGATCCTTGAGACCCCCGTTCGGACACCGGTTGCCAACGCGTTCGCTGAGCGCTGGATCGGGTCGATCCGCCGCGAGCTCCTCGACCGAACCATCATCTGGAACCAACACCAACTTGAGCGACTCGTGGTCGACTACATCGACCACTACAACGAGCACCGACCCCACCGCTCACTCGACCAGCAACCACCACTGCCACCCGAGCCCATGCCCGACGACGATCCGCCCAGGCTCCGAGTCATCAAAGCGACCCGATGCGACGGACTCATCAACGAGTACCGAAATGCCGCCTGACCAGCCACGACGCAATATCCGGCCCCCACACGGATGACCTCGTGTTCACCACGACCGAAGCCACACCGATCGACCCATCCAACCTCCGCCGACAATTCGCTCGCCTGACCGAAGACGCCGGACTCGGAACCTGGCACCCACACGAACTCAGACACTCCGCCGCCAGCATCCTCTCCGCCGCCGGCGTCCCCCTCGAACACATCGCCGACACCCTCGGACACGACGGCACCCGCATGACCGCCCTCGTCTACCGACACGCCATCACACCCACCATCACCACCCCCAACATCATGGGCAACATCCTCAGCAACGACGCCAGCCCGAAAGCACCCGGCCCACCGGACGCCGATCGGAGCTGATTGCGTGAACAGTACCGTTACGGTACTGTTTTCGTGTGCCTGGGAAGTATTGGGATGCGCTGATGGAGGTTGCTGTCGATCACGGCGGCTACGTCACCCCGGCGCTCGTTGCCCCGGTCGGGGTGCCTGCGATCGAGCTCCGAAAGATGGTGTCACGCGGGACGCTCGCCTCGGCCGGCCACGGCGTCTACCGGGTGCCGGCACTCCCCCAGGACCGATTCGACGAGTTCATCCTGGCCCGGCTGTGGGCTGCCGGTCGCGGAGTGATCTCGCACGACTCGGCGCTCGTCGTGCACGAACTGTGCGACATCAACCCGACGCGGGTCCACCTCACGATCCCCACCCGCTACCGGATCAGCAGGGCCGGAGGGAACCGCTACGTCATCCACCGCGCCGACCTCACCGACGCCGAGATCACACGCATCGACGCAGTCACCGTTACCTCGATCACGCGAACCCTGCACGACACCATCGGCACTGTCGCCGCCTATCTCGTCCGACAAGCGATCGACACTGCTCGCCAACGCGGTGCGATCACCGCCGCCACACGCGACGCCCTCACCGCCCGCCTCGACCAGCACCACGATCCTTCGGGCGTGTGATGAACGATCGACCTCGGGGCGCCAAGGAGTTCCAACGGCGGCTGCAACGTTACGCAGCCGACATCGACCAGCTCCCCCAGCGCGTCATGCACCTCGTACGCGTCGGCGTCGTGTGCGCGTTCCTCGACGACACCCGCCACGACGACGGGGCCCACCTCTTCATCGTCAAGGGCGGCACTGCGATGCAACTCCGCTTCGGCATCACCGCCCGAGCGACCACCGATCTCGACGTCGTGTTCCGCGGCCGCCTCGACCAATGGATCGACCAACTCGACCAGGCGTTCATCGACCGCACCTGGAACGGGTTCACCGTCAACCGCAAGAACGACCCCGTCCAGATCGACATCCCCAGCGCCGGCTACCAACCATGGCGAGTCCCACTCCAGATCCGATACGAAGGCCGAGACTTCGGCAGCATCACCTTCGAAGTCGCCATCGACCACACCCCCACCGACCAACACGAACTCGTGCAACCCGACGGCATCGCACTCGCCGTGTTCGCGATCGACCCACCCGGCTGGATCCCCTGCCTCGACGCCCCCACCCAAATCGCCCAGAAACTCCACGCCTGCACCGAACCCATCAACGGCGGCAACCACCGAGTCCGCGACATCATCGACATCTGGCTCCTCGAAACCCTCCTCGAACCAGACGACCTCCCCCAACTCCGCGACGCCACGATCCACACCTTCCAACGCCGCCAGAAACACACCTGGCCACCCACCATCCACCCCTCACCGTCATGGGCCACCGACTACCCGGCACTCGCAGCGGCCCACCCCGACGCACCACCCACCATCGACCACGCCATCGCATACCTCACCGACCTCATCACCCGCATCGACAACGCCACCAACACGTGAGCACAACACATGCCGACGAGGCTCAGATCACGCCGCTGACACGAACAACCCGGATGCCCCCGCCTGGAGCGCTAGCTCGGGTCCGAACCCATGTTGTGGCGATGCGCGCCGAGGAACACGATGAAGTCCCGCTCCTGCGCGACGAAATGCGGGCTCAGCGGACACCATTCGGGCACGTCTCCCGATACGGCCCGATGTCGCCGAGATAGCGGTCCCACTCTTCACGGGTGAGGTTCCGTCCGGCCGCATCGCAGGCGATGGTGGCGCGGCGATCCGGGTCCAGCTCGTAGGCCACGATCGGTTCCCCCGGAGCGCCGATGAGCACCTGGGAGCCGACGACCGCCGCCGAGTACCGATTCGTGAAGTCCTCGGCGACCACGAGACCGACACCGATCTGTTCACCCGACTCGACGTCGATGATGCGGAGTTGGCCCTGAAGTCCCTGCCCGATGAGCCGCCTCCCGTCCGGCGAGAAGATCACGTTCTGGAGTCCCGCGCCGCCGGGCAGCACTCGGACGCTTCCGTCCGTCAGCGAAACGAATCGGAGTTGTGTACCCGGGCCGACGACGGCGACGTGGGCAAGGTCGGGTGTCACGACGCCGGCCCAGCCGATCTGGTGATCGCGCGCCACCTCACCGGTCGCTGCGTCGAGCACCCAGACGCGTTCGGTGGCGAAGGTGGACGCGGTGGCCAGCCGACCGTCGGCGCTCCAACCCGTTGCGATGATGAGCTCGGGAGCAAGGAGGGTGCGCCACACGATCGTCCCGTCCCTCGCGTCGAGTCGGATGACGGAGCCGTTGATGTCGGTGACCAGGATCGATGATCCGTCCGGGGAGAACACGGGTCGGATGAAGCCGCCAGGCCCCTGAGACGACCACAGTCGATCACCGGTTGCGGCGTCGAACAGCCGGGTCTCGCCGAGCCTGACCGCAACGATGGTCCGTGCGTCGGGCGACAAGGCGAACTTGACGTCGACCTCGGCCAAATCGATCGAGACCGGGGACCCGATCTTCCCGAGGGTGTCGGATCGGTAGCGCTGGAACCCATCGGCCTGGTCGACCAGGAGGACCGAACCGTCCTGGTTGACCGAGAAGTAGCCGCGCAGCTCGTCACCATCGACGCGCAGGGTCTCGCCCACAGCAGACCGCTCCTCCGGATCGAGCACCACCAGACCGCCGTTCGCCGTCGAGACCAGGGTCCCGTCGACGAGTTCGGCGATCGAACCAACCAGCGCCGTCGACCGGGGCTGGGGCCGGAGGTCGCGTTCCACCTGGAGATAGCTCCCGGTGAAGCTCACCATGATCTCCCCGTTCGAACGAACCTGCAGGCCACGGGGAATCGACTGCAGATCGAGCGATCGTTGCATGCCCGAGCCGTCGAGGGCGACCTCGAACAACTGGGCTCGCGCCTCGGGGATGTCGATGGCGAGCACCCTGGAGGAGTCCCCGAACGCCAAGCCGATGATCGGACCGGGGTGCCCGATCAGCAGTGGCCGCACCTCCCCGTTCCCGAGATCGACGGCCCACACTGCGCTCTTCATCGAAGGAGCCTCCAGGGTCGAGACGACCAGCCCGGTCTCGTCGGGTCGGGGTGCCATCGCCCACACGAGCCCAGGGATCGAGAGCTCGATGCCCGGTGTGGACTCGTCCGGTCCGACGACCAGTATCTGCGACCCTGAACCGACCACGAGGGCTCCGTCGGGCAGGTAGGTGATCGGCCATGGCCCGCTGACGCCCGGCGCGATGGGGATGTCCGGGGCACCGGGTCGCCCGCTTCTTGTGTCGAAACGGCGGACGACCCCGGAGGGCAGCGACACCGCCAGTTCCCGGCCGTCGGGTCGCATCTGCATCGTCCCGGCCTCGCTGAGCTCGATGATCACCCCGGTGGGGCGAAGGGTTGCCCCGTCGACCAGCACCACCGACGGTGCGAGGTCCGTTCCGTCCACCATCACGGCGACCGTTCCGCCTGCGGCAACGATCGCCGACCGGGACTGGACCCCCTCGACGCCGAGGCTCACGAACCGCTGCACTCCCGGTTCGGCGGTCAGGGCCGTGGCCAACGCGCCCTCGGACGCAACCGAGGGCTCACGGCGGTAGGCCTCGACGGCGAGCAGGAGACTGAGTTCTCGTTGGGTGGACGCCAGGCCGGCAGCATCGGAGTTCAGTCGCCGGATGGCCGACGCATCTCGGGCTGCAAGGGCGTCCGCTTCGCTGGCCGCGGCCTCCCGTTCGCGCTGACGCGCCGACGCCTCGTTGCGGGCCGCGAGGTCGGCGTTGCGATCGGCCTCGATCGCGTTCGCCGCGGCGGTGACGGCGTTGCGATCGGCCCGGCGGCCCGCCCCGACCGCAAGTGCGGCCGTGACCGAGGAGAACACTGCCAACACCGCCAATACGGCGATCACGGTTCGCGCCCGTCGGCGGCGTCGGGACTCGCGCCGCGCTGAGGTCTCGAGGAACTCGGTCTCCAGTTCGGTCAGCTCGTGGTCCGGTTCGGCCCGCAATGATTCAGCGTCGGCGAGCCTCGGCCCTCTCAGGAGATCGTCTTCCTGGCGCCCACCGTCGTGCCACGAGGTCGCCGCAGCACGCAGTGCCAGGTGGACCCGTTGTGCGGTGCGGTCGTGTGCGATCCACTCACGCAGTCTCGGCCAGTGACGCAGCAGCGACTCGTGGGCGATCTCCACGGTCGGCTCCCGGTCGAACGGGTCGACGTCGAAGGTGAGCAGGCGCGCCGCACCGAATCGTTCCAGCACGATCGACGGAACGGAACCAAGCTCGTGTCGGCGAAGGCGACGTCGCGCATCATCGGAACCGTCGCCGGGCACCACGAGACGTGTGAAGAGACGTCGCGCGGCGGCGACGTGGTCTCCATCGAGGGCGTCCATGACCGACTCGGCCCGCCGGTGCAGTGCCCCACCGATGCCACCGATGCTTCGGTAAGCGTCGACGTTCATCGCTCCGCCCGATCGCTGTTCGTAGAGCTCTGTGAGGGCGTACTGCAACAACGGCAGACTTCCGGGTGCGGCAGCGACATCCGCAGCGAGCGCCGCAACGAGGCCGGGGTCGGTTCGGACACCCACGTGTGCCGCCGGCCCCGTGATCGCAGCGGCGAGATCTGCGGCATCGAGCGGCGCGATCGCGAAGGTTCCTCGGCGCATCAGGGGCCCCAGGACCGGGTCACCGAGGGGACGGTCGTAGAAGTCGGCCCGAAGTGTTGCCACCACCCGGACCCTGCTGTCCGAGTCGTGCACCGCTGCGGCCACTGCGGCGAGCGTCCGTTCGCGCTCGACATGGTCGGCCTGGGTCCAGATCTCCTCGAACTGGTCGAGGACGAGGACGAGTTCGCCTCCTGACGGCAGGGCCTCGCGCAGCAGCGCTGGCACCGCTGCGGGATCGGCGAGCCGCCCACGCACATCGGCCGTCGAGCCCACCGACACCCGCACGATGGCATCGACCAACTCCTCGAACGGTCTCGACCCCGGGACCGCCACCGTCACGAGAGCCCCCTGCCCGCGCAGCCGCGGGATCAGACCTGCCCGCACGAGCGACGTCTTGCCCGACCCGGACGGGCCGGTCACGACAACGAAGCGCTCGCGCGCCACCTGGTCCGCCAACTCGGCCACGTCGTCGGCGCGGCCGAAGAACACGCCCGCGTCGGCTTCCTCGAACGCGCGCAGGCCCCGATAGGGATTG
>JAYSLK010000467.1:0-9973 GCA_043725585.1 Actinomycetota bacterium | reverse complement strand
GTCGTCGGCCGCCAGGTGTTCGACGTCGCTGAGCTTGGTGAGACAGAAGGTGTGTCCGTCACCCATCTCCATCGTCCTGACCCGCGAGATCGAGGCGTGACCGATCACGAAGCGGTCGAACTCCCACGGCACCGGTGACACCCCCAGCAGGTGGGCGATCGCGACCGAGTTGGTGCCGGCGTGGGCGACGACGGCGATCTTCTGGTCGGGTCGATCGATCTCCCACAGGGAGAAGTCACTCGGCACAGGGCGAACGGTGCGTTCTTCGAGGAACAGCGAGCAGCCGAGATGGATGCGATCGACGAAGTCGCTCATCGCTTCGCCACCGATCAGGCCTGTCCAGCGGTCGTGCGAGTTGCGCAAGCGCTGCTCGCGGTAGGCCTCGTCGGCGATCTCCTGCGGTGTGCCGTGCCAGATCGGATTGCGGATCTCTTCCAGCCACGGGTCGATCTCGTCGTCCCGCCCGAGTGCGGCAAACAGCGGAGCTGCCGTCTGACGAGCGCGCCACAGCGGCGAGCACAGCACCTCGTCGAAGTGCTCGTTGCGAAGGGCGTCGGCCATACGAGACGCCTGCCGGTGCCCTCGTTCCGTCAGCGGCGGGTTGTCGACGTTGAGCCCGTCGCGAACCCATTCGGGTTCGCCGTGGCGGATGAACACGATCTCCATGGTGCGCCCAGCGTACGACCGGCAGGTGCCACAGCCACGACCACGGGTCGCCCATTGACGGACAGCCCGCCGGGCCAGACATCAGCCGTGGAAGAGCACGACCACCAAGGTCCGGGCGACGACTACGGGCCGAACGAATGCCTCGCCCGCAGGGCCCCGTGGGGATGCACGAGGCGAGCACCTCGAGGTCGCCCATCTCCGGACGACCGGCCGGGCCAGCGCATCATCCGTGGAACAGCACCACTGCCAGGGTCCCGGCGATGAGCGACGGGCCGAACGAGTACCGAGCCTGCAGCGATCCCTTGCGGACGTACAGCACGCCGACCACGACAAGTGCGAGCAGGTTCCCGGCGATCGCTCCGTACAGCACGTACGGCAGGCCGTACCAGCCGAGCAGCAGCCCGAGCACGAGCGCCAGCCGTACATCGCCGAGGCCGATCACCATCACGCCGACGAGGTTGCGGCCGACGAGCCAGATGAGGAAGAACGCATTGGCGAACAGGAGGCCGCCGGCGACCGCCGTGGCCAGCGGAACCCACTCGCGCTGCACCACCGAGGCGAACAGCAGCCCGGCACCCACCCCGGCGAGCGTGAGATAGGTGAGCCGGGTCGGCAGACGCTGCACCTTCATGTCGATCACCGCGAGCAGCACGCCTCCGAAGATGAACGCGAGTACGGCAGGGAGCTCAGGTGTGAGGCCGAGCCGCCACAAGGCGACGCCGAACAGCGCCGCGGTCACGACATTGAGTGCGTGTTCGTCGATGAGATCGCTCGCTGGCATGAGTTCAAGGTACGAAAGGTCCAGGTCGGCGAATTCATCAAATTTGGTGATTTCTCCCAGAGTGACCTTGCCTACGGTTCGAGATGCCCTCCTCGATCGACGGGGATCGTCATCAAGCAAGGAGAAGATCATCTTGAAGAATCTCGTGGAGAAGTTCACTCCCCGGACGATGGAGGCCACCGACGACGCCGGCGTCGTCGCCCTCGAGTACGTGCTGGTTGCTGCCGCTGTGGCTGCCGGTGTCATCGTGGTGTTCACCACGTCCCTCTGGGGCGAGCTGAACACCCGTCTGAGCGGAATCTTCTAGACCCTCGTCGTCGGCGGTGAGGCAGCCTCTGCTGTCTCACCCCCGGCACGGACCTCCCCATGCAAGAACACTTCCGACGGGCGGGCAACGAGCCCAGCGACCGTGGCGTCGTCGCCCTCGAGCTCGTGCTCATCTTCCCCTTCTTGATCGCACTTCTGTTCGCCGTCGCATCGTTCGGCCTGTTCTTCAGCCGGAAGGTCGATGTGACCAGCGCGTCACGGGATGCTGCACGCACGCTGGCCCTCCGCGGTACGCCGACGTATCCGACAGGCGTGACGGCCTCAGGCATCACGACCTGCCCCGCGGGGAACACCACGAGCGTCGCCTCGGTCACCCTCACCACCACCTACACCTTCTCGATCCCCTTCATTCCGCTCGGCACACGGACGATCACGGCGACGGGGACGATGCGGTGCGGCGGGTGAGCCAACGACGCGATCGCGGTTCAGCGACACTCTTCGTCGTCCTGGCGATGCCGGTCCTCTTCATCGCCAGCGCTTTGGTGTTCGACGGTGGCCGCGGGTACGTCGCCCGACGCGAGACGCAGAACGCCGCCGATGCCGGAGCGCTCGCCAAGGCGACCGACTGTGCGCAGGCCATCACGACGACGGCCTTCACGCCCTACCAGACCAACGGGACGAGCCTTGCCAACACGCCCACATGCGGGAGCGGAACGACGGTCGTCTCGATGAGCAAGACCATCAGCTACATGTTTCGTCCGGGCGGTGGTACAGGCACCGTGACTCGCTCGGCCATGGCCCAATGGAGCACCCTCGGATCGGCGTCGACGACGCCCATCGTCATCTCGAGCTGCGAGTTCACAGCGGCCCGACTCAACGGCGACACCGACATCTTCTTCTACCTCGACGACCCCAGCCCATGGAGCGGTTGCTCCTCATTGCCGGGAGGGTTCAGCCAGCTCGAGAGCGACAACTGCGCCATCTTCGTCACCGCCGGCTCCGGCTTCGGAGTCGCTGCACAGGGGCAGGCGGGCAATGCGCTTCAGCGGATCATCCCCTGCATCACCAACCCCACCAGCCCCGAACTTCCCCGGGACGTACTGATCGCCATGTACAACGCCGCCGCCTGCGGGTCGGGCTGCCGCGGCAACGGCGTCTACCCGATCGCCGGCTTCGCCATGATCCGCGTCACCGGATACCGGCTCAATGGCAACAACGTTGCGGGCGTCGGCATGCCGAACCAGTGTCCCGATCGACAAACCCGCGGCAGGTACTGCCTGCGCGGCGACTTCATCCGATCCGTGACATCGATCGGAACTCCTGGATCGAGCACGAACTTCGGGCTCCTGCAGGTCGCCCTCCAACTCTGAAGCACGACGCAAGGATCCGCCGATCCCCACCCCCCAGCCCGGCCTCCACCAGGCCGCTCTTCGACTCTGACGCACCCCAGCGGAAGGACTTCCCACGTGAACAACAGACGGCGGATCATCGGCATCCTGACGGCGATCGCCATGGCCATCATCGGAACCGTGGCCCTGGTCAGCTACGTCCAATCGGCGAAGGACGAAGCCGTAGCCGACGAAGCGCTCGTCGACGTCTACATCCTGGACACACTCGTGCCCAAGGGCGCCGATCCCGAGACGATCAAGTCGTCGGTCTCGGTCGAGCGAGTGCCCGCACGCCTCGTCCAGTCGGGAGCGATCACCGACCTCGACGAAGTTGGCGCGAACGTGGCCGCCGCTGACCTCCTACCCGGCGACCAGTTGCTGCAAGCGCGCCTGGTCACGCAGGAGCAGGTCGTAGACGATGTGATCGACAAGGTACAGGTCTCTGCACGGCTCAGCGCGGAACGGGCCGTCGGCGGCACCCTGAAGAAGGGCGACCTGGTGGGCGTCTACCTCTCGTTCGACCCCTTCGACCTGGGCACGACCGATCAAGGCACCGACGGCGCGGATCCGACGGAGGAGGAGTCCACGGGCTCGACGCCGCCGTCGGATGCGCCCGAGAAGTCGCCGAACACGAGCCGGCTCGAGTTCCAACAGGTTCTGGTCACGAACGTGCAAACGACCAACGCCCCCGTTCAAGTCGCCGAAGAGACCGACGGCGCCGCACAGGTGACCGATTCCGAGTTCATCGTCACCCTCGCCCTGTCACCGGAGCGGTCCGAGCGCTTCGTCTTCGCAGCGGAGTTCGGCCATGTCTGGTTGTCGATCGATCCGGCCAGCGTGTCCGACGACGGCACACGACTCGTCACCCTCGGCAACGTGTATGCGGTGGCCAAGTGATGGACGACGACGACATGCCGACGGTGCTGATCAGCAACGACATGTCGCCCGAACTGGCGGTCGACGTGTCGATCGCACTGCAGGCGATGGGCGTTGCTGTCAGGGTCAACGGCTCGGTGGTGCCGCTACGTCAGCCCAAGATCATCACGGTGATCTCGCCCAAGGGCGGCTCCGGGAAGACAGCGGTGGCATCCAACCTCGCCGTCGCCCTCGCGCAGCGCTGTCCGGGTCGCGTGGTGGCGGTCGACCTCGACCTCCAGTTCGGCGACCTCGCGACCGCTCTGTCACTGACGCCCGAGTACACCCTGGCACAGTTGTCGCGCACCGCACAGATCGACGCCACCACGGTCAAGCTGTTCCTGACATTGCACGAGACCGGACTGTTCGTGCTTGCCGCGGCGAACGATCCGGCAGAGGCCGATTCGATCACGCCTGCGCACATCTCGTCAATCTTGCCGCTGCTCGCGAAGACGTTCGACTTCGTGATCGTCGACACGCCAGCGGGCCTCGACGAACGCACGTTGGCCGCCATCGAGCGGGCCACCGATCTGCTGCTGGTGTCGAGTCTCGACGTGACCAGCATCCGCAGCCTCAAGAAGGCGATCGACGCGCTCGACCATCTCGGGATCCCGGCAGCTCGACACTTCGTCCTCAACCGTGCCGACGCAAAGGTCGGGCTCGACCCCTCCGATGCCGAGAAGGCCATCGGCATGAAGATCGCGTGCGCGATCCCGTCGACCCGCGCGATCCCGCTGTCGCTCAACCTCGGCAAACCGGTGGTCGTCAGCGAACCGAGATCCCCGGTCGCCAGACAGTTGCAGCAGTTGGTGCAGTTGTTCGCACCCGCAGTCGTCCAGCAGCAACGCAAGGGTTGGCGGCGATGAGCCTGAGCGAGCGCCTCAGCCAGGCCCAACAGGCTGCCGTCGACCGTGGAGCAGTCGCCGGCGTGTGGAGGGCGCCCGTGGCGCTGCCTGTCATCGTCGACGGCGTCGCCGACTTCAAGTTCAGGGTCCACGAAACCTTGTTCGAACGCCTCGGCACCCGATTGTTCGAGGCCTCGAACAGCGATCAGCTCCACGCCCTCGTGGTCGCCGAGATCAGCGCGCTGCTGTCGGCGACCGAGACTGCCCTGTCGCCGGAGGAGCACCAACACCTCGTCAACGACATCGCCCGCGACGTGATGGGTCTGGGCCCGATCGAGCAGTTCCTCGCCGACCCCACGATCACCGAGGTGATGGTCAACGGCACCAACTGCATCTACGTCGAGCGCCGCGGCATCATCGAGCAGACCGGCGCCCGATTCATCTCGGAGGACCATCTGCGCCGTGTGGTCGATCGGATCGTCTCGTCGGTGGGACGTCGCGTCGACGAGTCCTCGCCGATGGTCGACGCCCGCCTCGCCGACGGGTCGCGTGTCAACGTGATCGTGCCGCCACTGTCGCTGGACGGCTCGATCCTGACCATCCGCAAGTTCGCCGCAGACCCGTACCAGGTGTCCGATCTGATCGCGATGGGCACGATGTCCGAGCAGGCGGCCGCGGTTCTGGCCGCAGCGGTGGAGGGTGGGATGAACATCCTCATCTCCGGTGGCACGGGCACCGGCAAGACGACGCTGCTCAACGTGATGTCGAGCTTCGTTCCGAGCGCAGACCGGATCGTCACCATCGAGGACGCGGTCGAACTGCAGTTGCACCAACAGCACGTGATCCGCCTCGAGGCCCGCGTTGCCAACATCGAGGGCCAAGGGGAGATCACCATCCGCGACCTGGTGCGCAACGCGCTGCGCATGCGTCCCGACCGCATCATCGTCGGTGAAGTCCGCGGCGCCGAGGCGCTCGACATGTTGCAGGCGATGAACACCGGTCACGACGGCTCGATGTCGACGGTGCATGCCAACAGCCCGAGGGATGCACTTGCCAGACTCGAAACGATGGTTCTGATGGCGGGCTTCGACCTGCCGACCAGAGCGATCCGTGAGCAGGCCGCGTCAGCACTGAACCTCATCGTGCACGTCGATCGCTTCCGCGACGGTGCGCGCCGCATCAGCCATGTGACCGAAGTGGTCGGGATGGAGGGTGAGATCATCACGCTGCAGGACATCTACCGCTTCGACTACAAGGCGATGAACCTCATCCCGACCGGCATCCGTCCGGAGTTCGTCGATTATCTTGCAGATCGGGGAATCAGGCTTCCCAGGGAACTGTTCGGCGCATCGGACATGTGGCGATGATCCGTCGATCGGGCCGTCTTGCCGCGATCGGATCACTCCTGTCGCTCGCGCCGATCGCTCTTACCGGGGTGTTCGGCAGCGAACGCGTCGCTGCGCAGGTGCCCGCCGTGAACCTCGAGGTGGTGATCGCCATCGACACCTCTGGCAGCATGCGCCCGGCCATCGAGGCCGCCAAGGCGGCGGCCGCCGAGTTCGTGACGTCGATGCCGCCCGAGGTACCCATCGGCGTCGCGACGTTCGGCAACACCGTCACGGTGCTGACACCGCCGACGACCGACCGTGCGCTCCTGAGCCAGCAGATCGGCGGCATCGTCGCCACGGGTGACACTGCGCTCTACGACGCGATCATCACTGCAACCGGGTTGTTCTCCCCCACCGTCGAGCAGAAGGTCATCGTGCTGTTGTCGGACGGCAGGGACGACGGGAGCCGGGCAACCCTGGACACTGCGGTCGCAGCGCTGCAGGGGGTGAGTGTGGAGGCCATCAGCCTCACCACGGCGGAGACCGACATCGCCAGCCTTTCCGCGCTCGGCGCAGTCACATCCGCGGACGATTCCGCCGGAGTCGCCGCGGCGTTCGCCCGCGTCGCTGGACTGATCGCTGCCACCGTCGAGCCAGTAGCCGCAACCACCACCGTCGCTCCGGCCACCACGGTCGCTCCGGCCACCACCACCGTGGCGGTGTCGACCACGCTCGCAACGACCACCACCGAAGCCGTGACGATGGTGCCGCCCCGTCTGATCGATGCCGAGTCGGCCAGGACGTCGTCCCGGCCTCGCTTCCCTGCCGTGTTGTGGCTGGGTGCGCTCGGAGTCTTCGCCGGGTTGCTCTTCCTCGGCCTATTGTGCTTCCCCCGAGCACGGGTGTCGAATGCCCGTCTGGGCATCGAACAGCCACGCAACGTGTCCGAGATGGGCAAGCGCACCATCTCAGCCGTCGAGGCTGCACTCGAGCGGCGCGGCCAGCGAGATGACCTCGCGACGACGCTCGCTGTCGCCAACATCTCGATGCAACCGGGCGAGTTCATCGGTGTGGTGGGAGTCGTCGCAATCATCGGGGCTCTCGTCGGCCTGCTCCTCGGCGGACCTGTCGGCGCAGTACTCACCGCGATCATCGTCTGTGTCGGGGCGACGATCTATGTGCGCCGCTCCAAGGCCAAGCATCAAGCCGCGTTCGCTGCGCAACTGCCCGATGTGCTCCAGTCGGTCACCACGTCGCTCCGCAGCGGATTCGGCCTTGCCCAAGCGCTCGACTCAGTTGCCGAAGAGGCTGAGGAGCCCGCTCGGAGCGCGTTCTCCCGGGTGCTGGTCGAAACGCGACTCGGGCGCGACCTGTCCGACTCGATGCGCGCACTGGCGCGTCGTATGAACAGCAGCGACCTCGATTGGGTTGTTGCCGCGATCGACATCAACCGGGACACCGGCGGGAACCTGTCGGAGATCCTCCGCACCGTCGGATCCACGATTCGCGAACGCGAACGCATGGCCCGCCAGGTCGCCACGTACACGGCCGAGGGCAGGTTGTCAGCCCAGGTCCTCACCCTGTTGCCCATCGCGATGGCCCTGTGGCAGTGGCGGGCCAACCCGGACACCTTCGCCCAACTCACGCACGGCAGTGGCCTCGTCGCACTCATCATCGCCGGCATCCTTCTGGTCGTGGGCACGATCTGGACGCACCGGATCGTGAACTCGATCGGGTCGTGAATCGAATGCGGGAAAGACGCTCATGAACCTCACCGTCATCCTGGGCTCCTCGGCGCTCGCCGCCTCCGTGGGCATCCTCTGGTGGGCCCTGACGGGCCGACCCCACGCTGCCCGTGCCAACCTCTTTGCCGGGCTGGAACGGCTCGAAACGATCTCCCACCCGTCATCGCCGTGGTTGCGCCGACTCGGTCAGGCCGTGAGGCGGTTCCTTCCGCGGCAACTCGTCGACGGTCTCGAGGTCAACCTCGTCCAGGCCGGGCACCCATTGGGGCTCGATCTCCCTCGCATCCTGGGCGTCAAGATGGTGATCGCTGGTTTCACCGCGTTGCTGTTGGTGCTCGTCGGCCATCCGATCTACGCGATCGTGAGTGCAGCGGTCATGTTCTTCCTTCCGGACTACTGGGTGCTGAGCACCCGAGACAAACGGCAGGCCGCAATGCAAGCCGACGCCGCCGACATCATCGATCAGCTCACCATCTGCGTGGAGGCCGGCCTCGGCTTCGACGCAGCGCTTGCTCGAGTGGGCACGACGACAACAGGAGTGCTGACCGACGAGCTCCGGCGCACGATCGGCGACATCCAGGCCGGCGTGCCAAGGACCCAGGCGTTGCGGATGCTCGCCGACCGGGCCCAGATCGCCGAGATCCGAAGCTTGGTCACCGCGCTCCTCCAGGCGCAGCAGCACGGCGTACCGATGGCCGAGACGCTGCGCAACCAGTCGGCCGAGATGCGACTGAGGCGCAAACAGCGCACCGAGGAGAAAGCGGCGAAGCTGACCGTCATGATGCTTTTCCCGATCGTTTTCTGCTTCATGCCGGTGTTCATGATCATCGTGGCGGTGCCCTCGTTCCTCAGCCTCGGCGATTCGCTCTAGGACACCGTCATGCGTGCACCTCGACATCGCCCGATCGCTTGGCCCGTCTTCGTCGCTCGTCGCGATGACCGCCTCGGAGACCGTCGCCGGTGCATCGACGGTGCCTCCGCCCCGACGTCGGGGCCCTCCCCTGCCACCGTCGGCGAATCATGTCCTGTCTGCCCGACGTGCGGTCACTCCCTGGGGAGCGACGAGCTCGACCGCTCCGAGGATGAGCCGAGGTGAGCACTCGCCTCCCCTCCTGAAGGTCGCAGGTGTGATCGGATCCTCGGCCACGGTCAACCCAGCCGGGGTGAATCCTCAAAGAACGTTCAAGAGGGGAATACCCCCTTTCCCTGGACCCGCCACAGATCTAGTGTCGCCCCCATCACCGGCTTGGCGGCTCGGTGAGGAGTTACCGAGGACCGGTGGGACATATGCGGCCGACGCGGTGGGCATCGGAGCAACAAGCTCGATTTCAGGAGAGCGACGTTCGAGGTCGAGCCGCGGGCGAACGCGGCACCACCGACCGTGGCGACGGCCGACAGGCGGCCGATCGCGCCGACCTGGCGGGACACTCGTGACCGGCCGCGTTCTCGTCGTCGAAGAGCAGGCCTTGATCGCGCTCGGGTTGCAGCTGGTTCTGACGGCATCGCACTGGGACGTCGAATCGATCAGCGGCCCCGCGACGGAGCTGATCGCTCGCGCCGAGCTGTTCGAGCCGAACTGCGTGCTGCTCGACATCCATCTCAGCAGCGGGGTCGGCAAAGGCATCGAGTTGATCGGCCCGTTGATGTCGATCGGTGCTCCGGTGGTGGTGCTCACCTCGGAGCGTCGCCGAATCGTGTTGGCCGAATGCCTCGAGGCAGGTGCCTCCGGCTGGATCAACTTGAGTGCAGGGGTCGACGAGGTCGATGCCACACTCACACACGTCCTCGCCGGTCGTGCACTGATCGGGCGAGCCGAGCGCTCAGCCCTGCTCGAAGAGCTCAGGCTGGATCGGGCGCTCACGGTGAGCTCGGACGCCGCCTTCAGCCAGTTGACACACCGGGAGGCGCTGGTGCTCGGCGGACTGGTCGACGGCCTCTCCGCCGAGGAGATCGCCGAGGCGCACTTCGTGGCGTTGAGCACCGTGCGATCCCAGATCCGCTCGGTGTTGCAGAAACTGGGCGTGCGGTCACAACTCGC
>JAYSLK010000466.1:0-1786 GCA_043725585.1 Actinomycetota bacterium | reverse complement strand
CGCGACCTCGACCAGGCCCGCGCCGAGGCGCGAGGTGCCGGCGCGTGCGCCGAGGCGACGGGTGGGCCTGCTGCCACCGGCCGTGCGCGCCGACCCGAGCGGCACCTGGCCGAGACGACTGGTCACCGAGCTGACCCTGGCCGACGCTCCCCCCGTTGCGGCGGAAGCGCCAGACGAGGGCGGACTCCCGGACGAAGCCGCTTGGCCGGTCGACACGCCCGAGTCGCCCGCACTCCTCGCCGCGGCCATGCCACAGACGTCGCAGTACCCGTCGACCACGGTGCCGGTGCAACCTGGCTGTGAGCAGCGCATCAGCGTGCCGCCCCACGTGCGTTGCGGTCTCGACGGGTTCGGCCGAGGGTCGGTTCGGGACCGGCGTCCGCCGTGCGCGCCGCGATCGCAGCGTTCACGGCCTCGCTGTAGATCCGGACCAGGTCGGCGGCGATGTCGACGTCGCACGGCGCCGACCACAGGTGCTGCTCTGCCTCGCGGAAGAGGGGCTCCAGCGTCTGGTCCTCGGCCAGGCCCGACCCGCCGGCCTTGTCGCGGAAGGCGTGCAGCAGCCCGCGCAGTTCGTTCCGATGCCCGAGCACCGACCCGTACCTGGTGCTGATCTCGTCGAAGGCGGCAGCCAGTCGATCGATCCGCGAGAGGAACGGCTCCATGGCCACCCGCGCGGCCGGCCACGGCAGCGCCTGCAACTCCTCCAACTGACGAACCGCTCCCAGGGCATCGACCGACGGCATCGCCAGCACCGGCAACGGAGTCACCTTCGATCGCGCCTCGGCCACCAACTGGCGGACCTCGGCTTCGCGCGAGCGCAGACCGTCGAGCGCGTCGGGAAGGGCGCGCCACCGGTCGAACGAGGTGCGTCGCGCCGCCTCCAACCGCTCGAGCTCGGCCCGCAGCGATGCCGCCTCGACCGCGATCGATCGCCACTCCGCGATCGATCGGCCGGCGCTGTCTGCCCGCGTTCGTGCCGCGGCGCAACGTTGGACGTAGTGGCCGAGGTCGACCGCCAGCCGCTCCGCAACCGCGAGGTCGGCGGTGGCCGAGACGCGATCGGTGGCGAGGCCGTGATGCGCCGACTCGGCTGCAGCCACGGTTCGCTCCACCTGGTCGAGCACGCCACCCAGCAGCGTCGCCGCGGTGGAGAGATCGGCCGCGACCTCGGCACCGCGGTCGTCGGTGACGGCGCGGGCGCTCAGCACGACGGCCCGGGCCGGATCGGCACGGATCTCGTCGATGCGGACGCCGATCGCCTTTCGGCACAAGAACGCCGCGGCGATGTCGATCTGCGCCTGGCCCGGGTCGGACAGGTCGTCGCCGGCTGCGGTCACGCGCTCGTCGAGGGTCATCAAACGGTCGGTGGCCGTCGACAACCACTCGTCCCATTGGGCCATCACGTCGGGCTGGTTCGCCTGACCGCTGCGCTTACCGCTCACGGCCGGTCCCTGGAGTAATCGGGTTCGGGCACCACGGGCACATCGTTGTTCGACTTGAGCGCACCCGTGTCGACCAGCCAACGCTGCGCGATCCGGTCGAGCTCGCCATCGGCGCGGGCCTGCTCGAGCACGGCGTTCACGAACTGCACCAGGTCGACGTCTTCCTTGTTCATGCCCAACCCATAGGGCTCTTCGGTGAACGGATCGCCGACGAGCGCGGTGCTGGGGTCTTGCGCCGCGAAGCCGGCGAGCACGGTGTCGTCTCCGGTGGTGGCCTCGGCCTGGCCCTGCTGCATCGCGACCAGGCAGTCGCTGATGTCGGGCTTGGGCACCACGATGAT
>JAYSLK010000465.1:0-8103 GCA_043725585.1 Actinomycetota bacterium | reverse complement strand
TCGCGGTCGGCTGATCGAAGGCTGACCGTGATGCGGAGCGCGAACAGCCGCTCGACTTGCCGGCCCAACGCCTCGACCGCCCAGACCTGCTCGCCGCTGAACGCTCGCGGGGACCTGTCTGCGACGGAGAGCATGCCGATCGGTGTTCCGTCAGGGGCATGGACGGGTACCCCGAGGTAGGAGCGGAGATTCGGTGGGCCGGTGACCATGGGATGGTCGGCGAACTCCGGGATGGCAGCCAGGTCGTTGACGCAGATCGTCTCGTCGCGCGCGAGGGCGTACTCGGAGAGGGAGTGGTCGAATTCGACCACGTCGAGCCCGATCGAGGCCTTGACGAACACGCGGGCATCGTCGACGACGGTGATGGCAGCGACCGGCGTGTCAGTGATCTGCGCCGCCAATGCCACCAGGTCGTCGAACGCCTGCTCGCGAGACCTGTCGAGGATCTGGAGAATGTGGACGGCCGGGAGGGCATCGGCATTGACATCGACATCGACATCGACATCGCTCGTCGTCGTCTCAGCCGCGCGAATCCCTCGAGTCACGGTTCATCAGGGTAGCCATGGGCGGAGAAGCGCCACGGCCTCCATGGACGAGAACTTCAAGCCGTGGTAACGCTTCGGCTTGTTAGTTTGACAAAATGTCAAACGTGACCGACGTGACACCACTTGCCGACCCGATCGAGTTCACCGTCAACGGTGTCCCCGTGGCGGTCCGGCCGGATCATCCGCATCTGCTGTCCGCGTTGCGAGACGAACTCGATCTCACGTCTGCCAAGGATGGATGTTCGCCTAGCGGTCAGTGCGGGTGCTGCACGGTGCACATCGACGGCAAGGCGATCGTGAGCTGCCAGCAGCCTGTGGCCAAGGTGGCCGGGAAGCAGATCCTCACACTCGAAGGTGTCGATGCAGCAGAGCGGACGCGGTTTGCCGACGCTTTCGCCGCGTGTGGAGGGCTCCAGTGCGGATTCTGCATCCCTGGCATCGTGATGCGGGCGAAGGCACAGATCGACAAGAAGGGCCCGGATCTCCAGCGTGCCGACATGGCTCGCCACCTCGGTGCGCATCTCTGTCGCTGTACCGGCTACGTCAAGGTGCTCGACGCGATCGAGGCCGTCGCAACTGGTCGGCAGATGACGCCGGTGCTCGCGTCGACCGTCGGTGGATCGGGTGCCAAGTACGAGGCTGCGGAGCTCACGCTCGGCGATCGGGGGTACGTGGACGACATGCGCGCACCTGGCATGTTGCACGCCGCACTGCACCTCACGGCTCATGGTCGTGCCGACATCGTGGCGATCGATGTCTCCGGGGCACTGGCCTCACCGGGCGTTCGTGCGGTGTTCACCGCGGCACACGTGCCGGGTGAGCTGATGGTCGGCATCATCTACAAGGACTGGCCGGTGATGATCCCCGTGGGTGGTCGCACCTCGTATGCCGGCGACGTGCTCGCCGTCGTGGTGGCAGACACTCGTCAGCAGGCTCGAGCTGCGGCCGAGCACGTGCAGGTCACCTATGAGGTCCATCCTCCTGTCACCGACGCCGTGGCAGCGCTCGCTCCGGGCGCGGCGCTCGCGGTGTGGCAGACCTCGTCGAACGTGTTGAGCACCACCGAGTATGCCCGTGGTGATGTCGACGCGGCGCTCGCCGCGTCGGCTCATGCGGTGCACGAGGTGTTCCAGACCCAGCGCATCGAGCATGCGTTCCTCGAACCCGAGAGCACGCTCGCAGTTCCGTCCGGTGACGGCGGCGGGCGCCATCTGCAGGTGTACTCAGGCGGTCAAGGCGTGTGGGACGACCGCGACGACATCGCCCGGATGCTCGCGATCGGCAACGAGTCGGTCACCGTCACGCTGGTGTCGAACGGCGGCGCGTTCGGCGGCAAGGAGGACATGAGCAACCAAGCGCACGCGGCGCTCGCGGCATGGCTCCTCGATCGACCGGTGAAGTGCACGCTGTCGCGGGAGGAGAGCCTCCGGATACATGCCAAGCGTCATCCGATCAGACTCGAGTACTGGGCCGGATGTGACGCAGAAGGTCACCTCACGGCCGTCAAGGTTCGAGCCATCGGTGACAGCGGAGCGTACGCAAGTGTGGGGATGAAGGTGCTCGAGCGCGCGGCCGGCCACGCGAGCGGCCCGTATCGGGTGCCCAACATCGACGTACACGCCGTGGCCGTGCGCACCAACAACCCCATCTGTGGCGCGTTCCGCGGCTTCGGAGCCAACCAGGCCCAGTTCGGCATGGAGGGCGTGCTCGACCGTCTGGCCGCCCTGGTCGGCATCAGCGGGTGGGAGATCCGGAAACGCAACGTCATCCACCCCGGTGAGGTGTGGGGGCCCGGTCAGATCATGGACGACGGTTGCCGCGGTGCGGAGGCCTGCCTCGACGCGGTGAAGCCGCTGTATGACGCAGCGCGGGCCAACGGCCACGCGGTCGGACTCGGGCTCGGACTCAAGAACAGCGGCCTCGGCAACGGGTTCCGCGAGCTGTCGCGGGCGGTCGTGCGATTCCAAGCCGCCGTCGAACACGAGCCCGGAAGGGTCGAGGTCCGCCACGGATGGACCGAGATGGGCCAGGGCGTGCACACGGTGGCGTTGCAGGTCGCAGCGCAAGAGTTGGGCATCGCCCCGGAGCGGATCGATGTCATCGTCGACACCACTCGAGAGCTCGGGTTCGGGCAGACCACCGGGTCGCGCGGCACGCTCATGGCGGCGGGATCGGTGCAGCAGGCATGTCTCGCAGCCCTGGCCGGTGGATGTGAGCCCGAGGTGGACTACGTCGGCGAGCACCTCGTCGATTGGACGCAGCACCTGGGTGACCCCGACCATCCGAACCCCACGATCCATGCTGCATTCGGATACGCCGCACAGATGGTGGAGATCGACCGGCTCTCCGGCTCGATCGTCCGTGTCGTCGCGATCCACGACGTCGGCAAAGCGGTCAACCCGGTGTTGTGCGAGGGCCAGATCGAGGGCAGCGTGCACATGGGCCTCGGCTATGCGTTGACCGAGGACTTCCCGAGCGACCCCGAGACAGGTTTTCCCCTGAACATGACGCTGCGCTCCCTCGGCATCCTGCGCGCGAAGGACGTGCCGCCCATCGACGTGACGATGCTCGAGATCCCGCAACCGCGGTCGCCCTATGGCATCAAGGGAGTGGGCGAGATCGGCCTCGTGCCCACCGCTCCGGCCGTGGCGGCAGCGCTGCAGGATCTCGACGGGCAGTGGCGCAACGTGCTGCCGATGCGTCGAGCCACCGACGACACCGACTGATCAGGCGACACCGACTGATCAGGCGACACCGTCTGAGGCGAGTCGTGGCCGCTCGACGGCGGCCGTCCAGGCCGCCAGAGCATCGGCGGCAGCCATCGCCACCTCTTCGTCGGTGCGTCCGACATGGTGAGCGCGGACCGCGTCGGCGGCGATCATGCCGACGATGATCGGCGTGCCGACGACGTCGGTGAGATCGAGCCACTCGATCCAGCTGGTCGGCGTGTCGTACCACCGGAGGTAGCCGCTCGGTGATGCCGGCCACCATCGGTGCTCGAACCGCAGGATCGCCTTCTCGAACACGGCCATGCCGAGGTGCCCGAGAGCGTCGCGATGCCCCGGCGGGAGGCCGGGGACGAACGAGATCGAGTCGAACGCTCCGACGGGGACGGTGCAGATGCACCGATCGGCCGCCAGCCAGTCGGCGCTCACGCCGTCGACGTCCCACTCGATCGTGCGCACCGGTGTGTCGAGGCGCACATCGAGACCGATCGCGAGGTGTTCGATCAGTTGGCGATAGCCACCGGGCAGCCACGGATCGCCAGGGGCGACTCCGTCCTCGTCGAGCATCTGGGGCGAGACGCCGGTCAAGGCCGTGCCGGCTTCGAGCAGCAGCTCACCTTCGATCGCGAAGCGCGCGACGCGCCGGTCTGCTGGGGAGAGCAGGGCGAGGTACCGAGCGACCTGCTCGTCGAGCGGCGGGCCCGCGCGATCGATCGCAGCGTCGAGCGCGGCGAAGGCCGTGTGCACGTCACCGACCTCGCCGTCGGCTGCTGCCGCCAGCGCCTGGTCGAAGTGCGTCGGCACGAGTCGGAGGGCGAGAGCTTCAGCCAGCCGCCCCAACGGGTTCTTGGAGAACTGCTGGATCCAGGCTGCACCGGCATCGAGCGCCACGCCGTCGAACTCGATCGTGTGCGTGCGTCCGCCCAGACGATCGCGCGCCTCGAGCACGACGACGTCGATGCCCTCATCGGCCAGGTGTCGGGCAGCGCCGAGTCCGGCCACGCCTGCGCCCACCACGATCACGCTGCGCGCACCGCTCGCGATCGCCCACTCCGCCGCGGCCTTCCCGCTGGCGTGGGCGCCGTGCACCATCGTCGGCTGGTCCCGATCGACGGCCTCGCCCGCCAGGATGAGGCGATCGTCGATCGGCATCGAGAGCGCTCGCCGATGCGCCGATGTGCCGTTCGGTCGCAGCACGCTCCACGAGCCGCGGCTGAACGGATCGTCGGCCCAGTGGGTGATGTGCCAGGACACCGGACGTGGGCGAGCAAACGGCAAGGACGCGGTCATGGCGGTCATGGCGGTCATGGTGCCACGATGACGCGATGACCGACACGACCCCGGGCCTCGTCTGCGGCCACCATCATCTGTACTCGTCGCTCGCCCGCGGCATGCCGGCGCCACCGACGCAACCCACCGACTTCCGGAGCGTGCTCGAACAGATCTGGTGGCGACTCGATGCCGCCCTCGACCTCGAGATGATCCGGTGGAGTGCGATGTTGGGTGCCGTCGAGGCGTTGCAGTGCGGCACCACGGCGATCATCGACCATCACGAGAGCCCGAACGCGATCGACGGGAGCCTCGACGTGATCGCCCAGGCATGTGCCGACGTGGGCGTGCGAGTGAACTGCGCGTATGGCGTGACCGATCGCCACGGTGCCGACGGCGCCCGGCGCGGGATCGAGGAGAACGAACGGTTCCTGCGAGCAGGTGGCCGCGGCATGGTGGGGGCGCACGCTGCCTTCACCTGTGGCGACTCGACACTCGAGGCGGTCGCCGACCTGGCCCGCAGCAGCGGGGTAGGGGTGCACATCCACGTCGCCGAAGGTGTCGACGACGCCGAAGCCGGTCAGCGGCTCGAGCAACTGGCGGCCGACGACTGGCTGATCGTCCACTGCGTGAACCTCGACCGCCCGCTGCGCGGCACGATCGCCCACAATCCTCGAAGCAACATGAACAACGCGGTCGGCTACGCCGCACCCACGAAGTGGACGAATCGGGTCGTGCTCGGCACCGACGGCATCGGAGCCGACATGCTCGAAGAGGCGCGACTCGCATACGCGACCCTGCGCGCCCACGACGTGACCGCATCCCCCGACACCGTCTGGGCCTGGCTCGACGAGGGATACCGGTTCTTCCCCGAGGCTCGCCACGACCGTGTGAGGTGGAGCTACGACCACGCCGACTCGTCCTGGCACGTCGCGTTCACCCCCGGCGTTCGTGCACTCGATGTGGTGCGCGGCGACGGCGAGGTGTTGCTGCGCGATGGCCGCCCCATCAGGGTCGACATCGACGAGGTTCGCGCCAAGGCCGCCGAGCAAGCCGCACGGTTGTTCGCCCGCCTGTGATGCGTGACCTGCCTTGACATTTCGTCAAGCAACTACGATCGGCTCATGACCATCCCCGTCGCCCTCTACCTCCAGGACGCCCACAACATCCGGGAGGGCATCGAACTCGTCCGCTATGCCGAGCAGCAAGGCTTCGACGCCGTGTGGCAGGCCGACAGCCGTTTGGTTCGCGACGCGGTGGTGCCGATGGCGGCGTTTGCCGCAACCACCGACTCGATCAAGGTGGGCAGCGGCGTCATCGACATCTGGACCCGCAACCCTGCTCGCCTGGCCAGCACGTTCTCGACGCTCGACGATCTGGCTCCTGGACGCGTGATCTGCGGTCTCGGAGCGTGGTGGGATCCGCTCGCCAGCAAGGTGGGCATCCGGCGCGAGCGGCCGCTCACCGTGATGCGCGAGGTGGTCACCGTGGTGCGCGCGCTCCTCGCCAACGAAACGGTCACGTTCGACGGGATCTTCGCCCACCTCGACGGGGTCGAACTCGACTACGTGTACCAGCAGCGACGACCGAAGGACGTGCCGATCTACATCGGTGCCACCGGCATGCAGATGATGGAGCTGACAGGCGAGATCGCGGATGGCGCGGTGCTCAACTACCTGGTGTCGCCGAGCTACAACCGTGATGCGATCGCGGCGCTCGAGCGCGGCGCGGCGAAGGCCGGCCGGTCCATCGATCAGATCGACCGTCCGCAACTCGTGGTCTGCAGCGTCGACCGCGATCGTGGCGCAGCGCTCGACAGTGCCCGACTGCTCGTCACCCAGTACCTCGGTCAGCAGCCGCACATCATGAAGGCCTCCGGCGTGCCCCAGGAGCTGCTCGACGAGATCGGCAAGGTGCTCACCTGGCCGGCCACACACGATCAGGTGGTCGCCGCGAGCAAGCTCGTGCCCGACCACATCGTGCAGATGATCACGGCCTCCGGCGAGCCGGACGAGGTGCGCGAGAAGGTGGGCGAGTACGTGGCCAACGGCTGCACCTGCCCGATCCTGTATCCGCTGGGCCACGATGTCCGATTGATGATCGACACCTTCGCCGGCGGCCTCTGAGATCCGCTCGTCGCCGGCATTCGTCGCCCAGGTTCGATCCGGGGTGGCGACCGGAAACCCACCCCCGGCACCTACGATGGCGCCCCGTTGAACCCTGCGGCCCGCGCGGGTGTCGCTGATCCACGAAGACCGCCCAGTTCATGCGGACGTCATTCAAGAAGAACAGGAGGACTTGGTGAGATCCACCCGGAGCGCACTCGCTCTCATGCTCGTCGGAACACTGGTGTTGGCAGCCTGCGGAGACGACGAGACGGCGGACGAACCGGGCTCGGCCGCGTCGCCAACCGTGAACGTCGGACGAACCAATGATCCGCTGAGCCAACTGATGGCCGAGATCTACAGCCAGGGCATGGAGAACGCCGGCGTGCGCGTGGGCCGCAAGGACCCCGCTGCCGACCTCGACGCGTTGTATGCCGGCCTCGCCGCTGGTTCAGTTCAGTTCGTGCCCGAGAGCACCGTCTCGTTGCTCGGCCGGCTGGGGGTCGATGTGCCGGCCACCACCGACGAGCAACTCACGGCGATCAACGCAGCGCTGCCCGATGGCCAGACCGCGAGCGCGATCGCTGCTGCAACCATCAGCCAGGCGGTCGTGTGCGGGGTGTCCGTCGTGGAGAGCAACGAGCTGACGTCGATCAGCGATCTCGCCCAGGCGTCGGCTGACATCTCTCTGGGCGGCACCGGGGTCTTCGGGTCGTCGACGTCGTTCGGCCTGGCCGATCTGAACACGGCGTACGAGGCCGACTTCGCCTTCGTGGCATCGGGCGACACCGACGCCGACGTTGCCGCGGCGATCGTGGCCGGCGACGTCGACTGCGGTGTGCTCTCGTCGGTCGAACCCGCGATCACGACCGAGGATCTGATCGCACTCGAAGACGACAAGTCAGCGGCGCCGCCCGACGCGCTCGTTCCGCTCATGGCAGTCTCGGCGGCGACGCCGGAGGTGATCGCCGTGATCACCCAGCTCAACTCGCTCCTCACCACCGACGTGGTGCGCGCCCTCCTCGTGAAGCTCGCCACCGGCGATCAGACCGTGGATGTCCTCGCCAAGGCATTCCTGGCCAGTCAGTCATCCGACCAGTAGCGCACCGCATCTCGATCGAGCGGCCCTTCATACGGTCCTTCATACGGCCCGTCATTTGGCCGTTCTGGCAGGTATCCGAGGCTCGACGACCAGCGGTGCCAGACTGATCGGATGATCACCGTTCACGGGTTGACGAAACGGTTCGGGAGCAAGTTCGCCGTCGCCAACTTGAGCTTCGACGTCCATGAGGCCCGCGTCACCGGGTTCCTCGGGCCCAACGGTTCCGGCAAGAGCACGACGATGCGCTGCATGCTCGGCCTCGACAAGGCCGACGCAGGGCAGTCGTTGTTCAGCGGAGAGTCGTATCAGCAACTCGACCGCCCGCTCCATCAGGTGGGGGCACTTCTCGACGCCGG
>JAYSLK010000464.1:0-4469 GCA_043725585.1 Actinomycetota bacterium | reverse complement strand
TCGATGGCCGTCGAGCTGTGCGAGGTGCTCGTCGCCACGAACTCGGTCGGTCGCGTCTACCTCAGCTCGAACGACGACGAAGCCGTCTACGAAGCACGCGACACTTGCCCTGGAACCGTGGTGATCACGACCACCTATTCGGACCTCGACGAACGCCGTGAAGCCCAGGACCGGGGAGAACCATGGTGCGCCATCAGCCCCATCGGCCAGCCTCCGTTTCGCGACGGACGGTTCGACGCCGACAACGTCGCCGACGCCCACCTGCACGGACAGGCCATCTTCACGTGGACCGTCGACGATCCCGACACCCTCCGCGAGCTCGCCGAAGCCGGCGTCGACGGCGTGTACACGCGCCGTCCCGACATCGCCCGAGCCGTCTTCGACGAGTTCGCTGCGGCGGTGACGGATAGCTGACAGGTTCGGAGCGCACTGCGACACGACTCGAGGTTGACGCTGCGACACCACGGCGCGACAGTGACCCATCGATGAGGTTGTGAACGTGTGAAAGGAGTCTGTCATGCAGAGCGAGCACCGGGGATTCGGCGAAGCTACGGAGATCCGAGAGATGCCCCACGGACGAGCCGAGGTGATCGACATCGGCGGCGGGCAGGTGATGCGCATGACGCTGCAGCCTGGATGGCGCTGGTCGGAGCATGTCAAGCCTGTTGCCGGAACCGAGATGTGCGAGGCACCTCATTTCCAATACAGCGTGTCCGGCACCATCCACGTTGTGATGGCTGATGGCAGCGAGTTCGACGTCGGGCCCGGTGAAGTCAGCTATCTCCCACCCGGGCATGACGCCTGGGTCGTGGGCGACGAGCCGGTCGTGGCCATCGACTGGGGCGGGGCGCACGTCTGGGCGACACCCAAGTGATCCCGTCGCCCGCGTTGGCGTAGCGGTCGCTGCCGCGGTTGAGTCGACCGCGGTGTTCACGGCCCGATGATGCGAGTCGGGGGTGCCGGCCCAATTGGACTTGCCACCGGATCGCAGCTGAGCGGAAGCCATCTCCTTCTACGAAGGGGTGCTCGGCATCGCGCACGTACCCAAGCCTGCTCACATCGCAGCACGTGGCGGCTGCTGGTTCGAAGACGGCGACCTGAAGGTCCACCTCGGAGTCGACCCGGACTTCCGGGCTGCGACGAAGGCGCACCCGGCGTTGATCGTCGACGATGTCCGCGACCTTGCACGCGCTGTCGCCGAGGCAGGCTTCGCCGTGAAAGACGATGAGCCACTCGATGGCTTCGACCGGGTCTGCGTGACCGATCCGTTCGGCAACCGCATCGAGCTCATGCAACCAAGTGCGTAGCCGGCGGCATGGGGCAGGGCCGCCGTAGGCAGGGCCCCGGATCGTGGTCGGGAGAGCGGTGGAGCGATCGCTGGTGATGTTGACGGTCGGCTGATCGCTCAACGTGAAGCGGGCGACTTTCGCCGTGTCGTTTGTTCAGAGGTCGTCGATGTAGTTCTGCTCGATCTGTGCCGCGACTACGGGTGCAAGCGATGGATCACCGCCAAGGGCGTCGACCACGTGAGCGACCATGAGCGATTCGCAGTCGACCATCCAACTTCCTGGATCCCAGGTGCGGGCCCGGATCATGGCCTTGCCGCAGTGGAAGAAGCACTCCTCGATGCTGACGCGCGTGCACAACAGGGCGGGTTTGCCCCGCGCGGCGAGGTGTTCGAGGAACGAAGTCCGGCGGCTCGCCCAGGATTGCGGTGATCTGGTCCTCGTTCGTGAGTTGGAACGGATTCTGCTCGATGGTCATGGCCGGCATGATCGACGAGCTCGGCGACAACGTGATGTCGGGGTTTGGGTGAATCCGGGGCCGGCGCGTTCAAGTTCCCAGGATGCCGCGTCCGATCAGTTCGGTCAGCTCGAGCGTGGTGGGATCGAGACCGCGCTCGGTCATGACCTCGTCGGTCATCACTGCATCCGTGATCCGGTCGAGGCGGAACGACCGCGGCGCCTGCCGCAACCGACACCAACCCCACAGATACCAGTGCGGCTTCACGCCCAACACCGCCACCGGCTCCACCATGCGGATGGACACCTCGCCGCTCTTGTCGCGATACGTGATCTCGAGGACCCTTCTGGAGATGACCGCTGGGAACCCCAGCCTGTTGCAGCGCCGACAGATCCCGTTGAGCGCGAGCGGAACGATCACCTGTCGTGCAGCGCCTTCTCCCGCTCGGGGAGCGAGCGCAACACGCAGAACTCATTGCCCTCTGGGTCGGCCATGACCACCCATGTGACGTCGACCTGACCGATGTCGAGGCGTCGCGCCCCAAGACGCTCCAGCCGTCGAACTTCTGCTTGCTGATCGCGATCAGGACGAAGATCGAGGTGAACCCTGTTCTTGGCGGTCTTCGTGCTGTGGGATGGCATCAGGGCCAGCCGGCGGCCAGACCCGTCGGTTGCTGCGAGCAGATGGCCCCCAGACGGGCCGGTCCAGACGTGCTCGAGGTCGAGGGCGTGACACCAGAACGCGGTCATCACATCGAGATCGACACAGTCGATGAGAATGCAGTCGACGACGAGAGACACAGCGTGATCGTTGCAGCACAACGGACGCTGTTCCTCGGCATTTTTGAAGGCCGCCGAAGCACATCGCTCCGAGACCGTCCTTGTCCCGGCGGTGGGAGGCAGATCCTTCGAGGTCGACCGAAGGTCACCGATGCAGAGGATCTGGCCGAAAACGCCATCCCAGCGGGCGCTCCATGACGACCCGCAACGTCTGTCCCAGCCAGTCGGCAGGCCCTCAACGGCCGACGTGTACGTCCATGATCGACATCCTGCGGGACACGCGGTTGCGAGCGGTCGGGCAGCCGACATCAAACGACTCGATCAGATCGGTCGAATCGCGAAGGTCGCGTCGATAGACGTCCGCTGCGACGAGTCCATCGGTCCCGACCTGAACCACCAAAATGCGGCCCAGCTCGCCACCACCGGCGAGCTGTTCGACCAGGTCTGCCGTTTCGGCGCCTAGCGTGGCCGCGAAGCCCGGACGAACAGGCGGTGTTCCGACAGACGTTCTGCACGACTGCCGCACGGGTCCATGCGATCGAGCTCTCATGGCTGCCGATCCTGCAGTCGACCGTGCTGTTCCGGTATCGCTTCGACCGATCGGCGTTCCGCCCGTGGCCGGAAGCCTCGGGCCAGTGGATCACGGACGTCGCGGTCGAACCGATCGAGGTCGAGCCCTTCGATGATCTGATTGGCCGCCATGTGAAAGCCGACATCGAGCTTCGTGCGGTGCCCGATCTCTGGCCGCTCCGTGACCTCGCAGCCAAAGGTCCGTGGGACTTCAGCATCGTCCGATTCCAGCGAGCCAGGGCTCGACGAGACTGACCCGACCCATCCAGTTGCCGTTCCCGCAGCATCCAGCCGGCGTCACGCGGCGCGCTCTGCTGACACACTGATCTTGTGTTGGTGATGCTGAGTGGGCTATCCGGAGCCGTCCTGGCCCGACGTCATCCGACGAGCGTCGGAGGTCGAAGCTTGGACGACTCCGAGGCTCGTCCTCGACAGCGCACGCGAGCCGGTTGAGATCCTCGCAGCGGCCCGCCGCTACCTCGACGCATGACGGTCGGTCACGGACGCATCGATACGAAGTGAGCGGCGAGCGCCTCGTCGATGATCCGCGGCGCCCGTGGTCCAAGCCGTGCACCCCCAGCATCTCTGTTCGACTCTTGTCGGCGAGCTGGTCGACTCGGGTCACTCCGATCGATGCAAGCGCCCGAATCGCCGGCGCTCCGAACCGTGGCAACTCGCTCTCCGCCATGGGCTCGATCGTCGCATGCCGCTTGGACCAAGAGCCGTCGACCGCTGCTACACGGGTGGTCGACGGGTCCTGGGGTGGGGGCACGACCGGTTCGCCGGCCCTAGTGTCGGGAGGTGCCGATCGATTCTGGACCACGTCGGCGGCTCGGGCGCCCGCCCAAGGGGTCGATCGTCGTGGCGACCCCTGACCGGCTCCTCGATGCTGCGTTCGCGGTGTGTGTGGAACGCGGTGTCGACGCGTTGACGCTGGCCGAGGTCGCGATGCGTGCCGGTGTGACGGCGAACGCGGTGTACAAGCACTTCGACTCGAAAGCAGCGCTCCTCGTCGCCACTGCGAAACGTGCGCTCGGATCGTTGCCGCCCGACGATCGCACGCTCGACCCCCCGGATCGAGCGCGGGCGCTGATGCGTGCGTTCCTCTCCCCGTCAGCGGTGTCGGTCCGGCGCTTCATGGCCGAACTCGCTGCAGCTGCACCGCGCCACGACGACCTGTTGGAGCTCATGGGCGACTGGAACGACGAGACCCTCGCTGGCTGGCCTGCGGTCACCGGCACCGCCGCCGGCCGCGCCAAGGTGAAAGCGCTGTACGTGTTGTTGCTCGGCGCCTGTCAGCTGGAGGCGCTCTCGGGCATCGACACAGCACCGCGTGGCCCGGCGAGGATGCTCGAGGATGCCGCAGCCGGATTGTTC
>JAYSLK010000463.1:0-2149 GCA_043725585.1 Actinomycetota bacterium | reverse complement strand
AACCAGGGCAGCTGTTCGTGCGACAACACCATCGCTGACCTGCGTTGGGGCGCGCTCGATCAGCTCAAGGGCATCCTCGACGATTGATCCATCCGGTCTGGGGTGGCTCCCGTCGTGGCGCCGTACACGAGTCCGCAGACTCCTCGGCGCGACAGGTGGGCGAAAGGCGTGCTTCGCCGCTAACCTCAAGCAGTCCAATCGCGCCAGGGAGATCCACGGTGGCTGTTCCCAAGAAGAAGAAGTCCAAGATGAAGACGCGCAGCCATCGCGCTGGCGCCTGGAAGCTCGCTGCTCCGGCCCGGAGCGTATGTCCGCGCTGTGCCGCGGCGAAGCTGCCGCACACGGTCTGCCCGTCGTGCGGGTGGTACAAGGATCGCGTCGCCGTCGACGTCGGCTGACGATCACCCGACGCTCGACCCACCCTCGACTCACCGCCAGGCCACGATGCTCCCGATCGCCATCGACGCGATGGGAGGCGATCGCGCCCCAAGCGAGATCCTCTCGGCTGCCCATCAGGCCGCTGCGCTCGGCATTCCGATCGTGCTCGTCGGCCCGGCCGGGCTCGAGGGCGTCGGCGACCTCGCACTGATCGAGGCGTCCGAGGTGATCTCGATGGACGACGACGCCGCACAAGGCGTTCGCCGCAAGAAGGACTCCACTCTGGTCCGCGCCGCCGAAGCGGTGCGCGACGGCAAGGCCAGCGCAATGATCTCCGCCGGCAACACGGGCGCGACGATGGCGTCGGCGTTGTTGCGCATGGGCCGTATCAAGGGCGTCAGCCGTCCGGCCATCGCCACGCCGCTGCCCATCCCGGGCCACCTTCCGAACATCCTCCTCGACGCCGGCGCGAATGCCGAGGTGCAGCCGGAATGGCTGGTCCAGTTCGCCCAGATGGGATCCGTGTACGCCCGCCATCGGTTCGGCGTCGAGCGTCCCAAGGTCGGCCTGCTCTCGATCGGCGAAGAGCCTGGAAAGGGCGACACGCTCCGCAAGGAGACCTACGAGTTGCTGTCGGTTGCGGCCAACATCGACTTCATCGGCAACGTCGAGGGTCGTGACATGCTGCTGAAGACGGCCGATGTGATCGTGACCGACGGCTTCACCGGCAACGTGGTCCTGAAGACGCTCGAAGGAGGAGTGAAGGTGGTGATGCAGGCGATCATGCAGGCGTTCACCTCGGATCCCTCGTACGAACCCCATGTCCAGGCGTTGCTTCCGGCCTTGCTGCCGCTGGTCGAGCAGATGAGCCCCGACACCTACGGTGGCGCCGTGCTGCTCGGGGTGGACGGCGTGTGCGTCATCAGTCACGGCTCGTCGAACGCGACCGCGATGCTGAACGGCATCAAGGTGGCCCAGGAGATGGTGCAGCGCGGCCTCGTCGACGAGTTGCGTGCTGCGATCGCCGAGTCCTGACCGGGCCGAATCCCCACCGGAGCGAACGCTGGCCGGGTCGACCGGCTGCACCCCGCTACGATCTGCTGTCAAGCCGACGCATCTCCCGATCCTGCGTCCGTCCCGAGGAGAATCTTCAGTGTCCGATGCCCCGCTCGACCGAGCCGCCATCTTCGAGATCGTCCGTGCGAGCCTGAGCGACATCCTCGAGATCGATGGAGCGACCATCAGTGAGGGGCAGTCGTTCGTCGACGATCTCGAGGCGGACTCGCTCGCGTTGATCGAACTGGTCGAGGCGCTCGAAGAGGAGATGGCCGAACGTTCGGTCGAGTTCCGGATCGAAGACGAGGACCTCGAAGACCTCAAGACCGTTCGTGACGCGGTCGACTACGTCTTCGCTCGGGTCTCGGGCGACTGAGAGCGGTCTCACCATGGCGCAGACGTCGGCGGTGTCGTCGTCGCTCGGCTCCGAAGTGCTCGAGGGCCTCGAGGCGCTCAGCGAGCGAATCGGGCATCGCTTCGCGGACGGTCAGTTGTTGCGGAGGGCGATGGCGCATCGTTCATGGTGCGCCGAGCACCCCGGCCAACTGTCGAACGAGCGGCTTGAGTTCCTGGGCGATGCGGTGCTCGGATGGATGATCGCCGACATCGCCTATCGCGAACACCACGAGCTCCCCGAGGGCAAGCTCACCGATCTGCGCAAGAGCGTCGTGAACGCGTCTGCCCTCGCTGAGGTGGCGGTGGACATCGATCTCGG
>JAYSLK010000462.1:0-3171 GCA_043725585.1 Actinomycetota bacterium | reverse complement strand
CGTCGACGAGATCATCCGATTCCGCGCTCTCACCGAGGCTGACCTGCGCCACATCGTCGGCATCCAGCTCGGTGCACTGCGCAAACGGATGGCCGATCGACGACTCACCCTCGAGGTCACCGAGACGGCGATGAACCACCTCGCCCACGAGGGCTACGACCCGAGCTTCGGAGCGCGTCCGCTGAAGCGGGTGATCCAACGCGAGATCAGCGATCCCGCTGCGGTGTTGATCCTCGAAGGCAAAGTCGTCGAAGGCGACACGGTCACCGTCGACATCATCGACGGACGTCTCACGCTCGGCCACTGACCGGGCCGTACCTGATCGACATCTGCGCCGTCTCGGGGACGATCCGGAACAAACCCACGTCGTGCTGCACACGTGTGTTCGACAAGGGGAGTCCGACATGCCGAACTTCGAGATGCCGCACCAGCTCGCTTCCGAGGGAGCGACCGCCCTGATCTTCGAGCGCGCTCACGCAATCGCCGACGTGGCGGCCAAACTCACGCCGCTGTCGCACAGCGCAGCCCAGCTCATCGTGATGAACTCCTCGCCTGATGTGTCGATGGCCGACCTCGTGAACGTGATCGGTCACGATCAGGTGCTCGCCGCGTCGGTGCTGCGCGAAGCGAACTCCGTCGCGTCGGGGGCCGTGCAACCGATCGCCACGGTCGAGACGGCCGTGGTGCGCCTCGGCACGGCGAGGGTGCTGTCGCTCGCGGTTCGATTGTCGCTGACGAAGCAGATGAGCTCACCTGTGCCCGAGTACGGGCTGTCCGACGGAGACCTCGGCCTCATGTCGGTGGTCGGATCCATCGCGGCCGAAGTGGTGAGGGATCAATCCCGGGCGCGGCTCGAGCCCGAGCTGTCGACCGCGGCGTTGCTGCGCGACATCGGCGTGCTGGTGTTGGCGAACTTCCTCGACTCGCCGCACCGACAGCTGCTCGACGTCGTCCGAGCGGCCGGGGCCTCGCTTGCCGATGGTGAGCGGATGGTGCTCGACGCGACGCACGGTGAGGCCGGCGGCCTGCTGTGCCAGACCTGGCGCCTCCCCGAGTCGGTTCGTCTGGGTGTTCAGTATCACCATGATCCGTCGTCATGCGATCAGCTCATCGCGCATGGCGTGTTTGCTGCCGATGTCATCGCCCACGAAGTCGCCGTGCGCACGTCCGGCTCGTGGTCGCACTCGACCTTCGACGCTCAGACGTTCGCCGACTCTGCTGCGGCGATCGGCCTCGACCCCAGCGGACTCGAGGACTACGTCGATGCGACGCTCACCCGCTTCGCCGATCGAAACACGGGACTCATCCTTTGAACCGGAGGCGAAGCCGCGCATGTTGCGGACTGGGCTGATCGCGCGACACTGATGCCGAACGGAGGTATGCGTGACCTATCGAATCGTGCAGTGGGGAACGGGAAACGTCGGCCGGATGGCGCTCGAGGCAGTGCTCGGACGACCCGACATGGAACTGGTCGGGTGCTACGTCACGTCGCCGGACAAGCATGGTCGAGACGTCGGCGAGCTGCTCGGGCGCCCAGCGATCGGGGTGACTGCGACCAACGATGCGTCGGCGATCGAGGCGATGGACGCCGATTGCGTGCTGCACATGCCGTTGCCGTCGGCTCAGGCCAACGAGCACAACCCCGGCCTCGACACCGATGTCTTGTGCAGCCTGCTCGCAAGCGGCAAGAACGTGGTGACGTCGGTCGGTTACGTGCACCCGAAGAGCTATGGCGAGACGGTGTACGGGCGGTTGCAGGCTGCGTGCACGTCGGGCCACAGCTCGTTGCACGGCACGGGCCTCAACCCGGGGTTCCAGGCCGAGCTCGTTCCGCTGCTGTTGAGCGGTCTGTGCCAGCGCATCGACCGGGTGCTCGTTCGCGAGTCGAGCGAGTTCTCCAGGTACCCCTCGGCACAGGTGATCATGGGGATGATGGGGATGGGCAAGACGCCTGAGGAATACGTCGCCCACAGCGCCCGCTACCGGGCGTGGTTGTCGGGTCTGTTCACCGAGAGCGTGATGCTGGTGGCCGACGGACTCGGCATCGAGCTCGACGGGGTGCACGTGGAGGAAGAGACCGAGGTGACCGAGGAAGACCTCGTCATCGCAGCAGGAACGATCGAAGCCGGAACCGTTGCCGCGCAGCGCTGGACCTGGGCAGGGATGCGCAGTGGTCACGACGTGATCCGGTTGGAGGCGATCTACAAGGCCGCTGCGCATGTCGCTCCCGATTGGACCAGCCCGGCGTGGGTCACGCGGATCGAAGGGTCGCCGCGCATCGTCCTCGAGGCCGACCGCTGGGTCACCAACGGCCTGCTCGCCACGGCGATGCACGCGGTGCACGCGGTTCCGGTCGTGTGCGAAGCGACCCCCGGAGTGAAGACGTTCCTCGACCTTCCACTGATCATCGGCAGGCACACCGTCGTCTGATCGGACGGGCGTAGTGTCGCCCCCGATGGATCCTGACGGCCCGTGGTCGAGCTTCGAGCCGCACGGCGTGGGCGAAGGGCCCGATGCTCCTGCACCGAGTGCGGTGATCGATCCGAACATCGACCACGGCTGGTTGCGGCGGATGTGGCCGCTGCTGGCAGCGCAGCGGTTCCGTTTCTTCGGAGCGCTCATCGGCGCGCTGGTCGCGATGGTGGCCGGCGTGCTGATCCCGCGGATCACCATGGGCGCGATCGATCAGGGTCTGCGTGAGCGCACTCGCGACATCGAGGACTTCGTCTGGATGCTGGGAGCGCTCGCGATCGTTCGAGCCGCCCTCACCTATTGGTACCGGTCCGCGCTCTACACCGTCGCGTACGACCTCGAGAGCGATCTGCGGTCGTCGATGTTCGGTCACCTCACCCGGCTCGACTTCGCGTTCTACGACCGTGTTCAAGCCGGCCAGCTGATCTCGCGAGCGAACTCCGACATCCGTTCGGTGCAGATGTTCCTCACCTTCGCACCTCTGGTCTCGCTCAACCTGGTGAGCTTCATCATCGCGCTGGGACTCATGCTGTCGATCCATGTCGGCCTGACCTTGGTCGCCGTTGCGACGTTGCCGTTCACCTACCTCACCGGCGCGAAGCTGAGGAACATCTCGTTCCCGATGAGCTGGATCGTGCAGGGTCGCCAGGCCGAGATCACCACGATCGTCGACGAGAACATCCAGGGCGTGCGGGTGGT
>JAYSLK010000461.1:0-3950 GCA_043725585.1 Actinomycetota bacterium | reverse complement strand
GCCCCGCTCTCCCACTCGTCCCATGCTGCGATGAGCTTGTTGAGGTCGGGAGCGGGGATGTCGAACGCCATGGGTGCGAGGTTACCGTCAGGACTTCTTCCAGCGCTTTGCCGCGTTGATTCCGTCGCCGACCAAGCGGCCGGCTCGACGTCCGATCTCGGCGCCCACGCCGCCCTCGGCCGCCACCGTCGTGCGACGCTGCTTGTCGGCAAAGCTGCTCTGCCACCATACGAAGCCCATCACCGCAGCGATCGCGAGCACCACGATCCGGGCGCCGCCGTCGACTTCGATCCACGGCTGGATCGCCATCAGCACGATTGCGATGATCACCACCACGTCGACGATCCGATGGGTGCGCCGGCTCACGACCCGGAACGCCGACAACGCGCCGTCTCGAACCGTGCTGGCGTTCGCGAGCACCAGGACCCCGGCGACGGCGGGAACGACCGGTTGCGGGCTCTGCAGGCCCTGTGCGACCAGCACGCCACCCAGCACGTACTCCACCAACTGATGCATCCAGAAAGGTCGCTTGCCCGAAGCACCACGGTCCCGGTTCGATGCCACGGATCGCAGGCTACCCGTCGGTGACGATCGGTCAGTGGCGACGCTCGAGCAGGCGGAGTGCCGTGATCGCGGTGCCCAGGCTCTCGGACACCACGGCGAGCGACGCCTCGCTGGACGAGACACCGACACAGAGCAGGGCGACCACGTTGCCGACCGGCAACGGAGCGAGGTCGTCCATCGCGACGTGCACCATGTGCTGATCCCTTTGCACCACCGTGGCACCTCGCAGGACGGGTTCGCCCTCCGCCAATGCCAGCAGCGACAGACGGTCGTCGACTCTCATCGCGCCGCCACCGCGCTCCGCGAGGTACTGACCTTCGCCACTTCCCGGCGGCGCAACTCGCCCGCCAACACGGTCTGCTCGAACGCGTTGATCTGCTCGAAGCGGACTCGAAACGTGGAGCGAACGTCGGGATGCACCCCGAGCACGCGACCGACGATCAGCACCGGCTGCCGTTCGGTGTGCAGCAGCAGCACCACTGCATCACCCATGTCGAACGATGCACCGCCAACGGTGAAGGCCAGGCCTCCCTGCGACAGATCGACGGTCACGCCGCGCACCAGGCGCGCCCCGACGGGCGAATCGAGATCGGCGAGCATCACATCGACAGCGATGGCCGCCGGGACCCGGAACGCATCTCGCCGTTGCGTGTACTCCAGCGGTGGATTGTCGACGATCAGCATCCGCTGTGCCGACGACCACCGCGCCACGGTCAGCGTGCCGTGCAGGACGCCGTCGGAGGCCCCGGCCGTGAGGTGCAGCTTGGTCCCCGGTTCGAGCGACGCAGCGAACCGCTTCGATTCGACGCTGCACGGACGCATCACAGCCATCGAGTTCGCCGCCGATTCCACGCTGAAGAGCATCACCGAGCCCGTGTCGGGCAGGGCAATGCGAACGATCGATCCCGTCAGGCTGTAGATCTCGCGTCGGTCCATCGTGCTGTGCTCCCACGACAGGACCGTCCGGTCGCATCCGGTCGTTGGCACGGAGGTCGAGCCCCATCCCCCGCCCCGCCGCCGGGATTCCTGCATGCGTGGTTCGAAAAGCACGACACCCCCGGTGCCACGAGGGCAGACCGGGGGTGTCGGGCGGGAGGAATTGCACGTGACAACCCACCCTTGGTTCATTGCATTCCTGTGCGGAGGACCGCGATCAGGATGCTGGGATCACATCATGCCACCCATGCCGCCCATGCCGCCCATGCCGCCGCCACCGGACATCGCCGGTGCCGACTTCTCGGGCTTGTCGGCCACGAGGCACTCGGTGGTGAGCACGAGGGCCGCGATCGATGCTGCGTTCTGCAGCGCCGCGCGGGTGACCTTGGCCGGATCGATGATGCCGGCCTTCACCAGGTCGACCATCTCACCGGTCGCGGCATTGAGGCCGGTGGAACCGGTCGCAGCCTCGACCTGCTGCACCGTGACGGCACCTTCGAGGCCTGCATTGTCGGCGATCAGACGAGCAGGGGCAACGAGTGCTTCCCACACGGTCTTGGCGCCGGTCGCTTCGTCACCCTCGAGGGTCTTGATCAGCTCGGCGACCGCCGGGCGAGCACGCAGGAGTGCGGTGCCGCCACCGGCGACCACGCCTTCTTCGATCGCTGCACGAGTTGCCGACACCGCATCCTCGATGCGGTGCTTCTTCTCCTTGAGCTCGACCTCGGTGGCTGCGCCGACCTTGATCACGGCAACGCCGCCGGCCAGCTTCGCCAGACGCTCCTGGAGCTTCTCGCGATCCCAGTCGGAGTCGGTGTTCTCGATCTCGGCCTTGATCTGGTTGACGCGGCCGGTGACGTCATCGTGCTCACCCGCACCATCGACGATCGTGGTGTTGTCCTTGGTGATGATGACGCGCTTGGCACGGCCCATCAGATCGAGGGTGACGTTCTCGAGCTTGAGACCGACCTCTTCGCTGATGACCTGACCACCGGTGAGCACAGCCATGTCCTGCAGCATCGCCTTGCGACGATCACCGAAGCCCGGCGCCTTGACCGCTGCGGAGTTGAACGTGCCGCGGATCTTGTTCACCACGAGTGTGGCAAGGGCTTCACCCTCGATGTCCTCGGCGACGATGACGAGCGAGCGGCCGGTCTTCATGACGGTTTCGAGCGTGGGCAGCATCGCCTGGACGGTCGAGATCTTGCCGGCGTGCAGCAAGATGTACGGGTCGTCCAGAACGACTTCCTGGCGCTCGGCGTCGGTGACGAAGTACGGCGACAGGTAGCCCTTGTCGAACTGCATGCCCTCGGTGAACTCGAGCTCGGTCCCGAAGGTGTTGCTCTCCTCCACGGTGACGACGCCGTCCTTGCCGACCTTGTCGATCGCGTTGGCGATGACCTCGCCGACGGACGCATCGGCGGCCGAGATGGTCGCGACGGCAGCGATGTCGCTCTTGTCGTCGACCTCGCGGGCCTGTGACTTGATCGACTCGACGACGACCGCAACGGCCTTCTCGATGCCCTTCTTCAGGCCCATCGGGTTGGCGCCGGCGGCCACGTTGCGCAGGCCGAGGTGCACCAGTGCCTGTGCGAGCACAGTGGCAGTGGTGGTGCCGTCGCCCGCGACGTCGTTGGTCTTGGTGGCGACTTCCTTCACCAGCTGGGCGCCCATGTTCTCGAAGGGATCGTCGAGTTCGATCTCCTTCGCGATGGACACGCCGTCGTTGGTGATGGTGGGGGCGCCGAACTTCTTGTCGAGTACGACGTTGCGGCCCTTCGGCCCGAGCGTGACCTTGACCGTGTCGGCCAACTTGTTCACGCCGGCTTCGAGGGCGCGACGCGCCTCGTCATCGAACTTGAGTTGCTTCGCCATGTGGTGTCAGCTCACTTCTCGACGATCGCGAGGACGTCACGGCTGGTGAGGATCAGCAGATCCTGACCGTCGATGGTGACCTCCGTGCCGCCGTACTTCGAGTACAGGACGGTGTCGCCGACCGTGACGGTGAGCGGGGTGTGGGTGCCCTTGTCATCGCTCCAGCGGCCCGGGCCGACGGCGATGACGGAGCCCTGCTGGGGCTTTTCCTTGGCGGTGTCGGGGATCACCAGACCGGACGCAGTGGTCTGCTCGGCCTCGTTGGGCTTCACGACGATGCGATCGTCAAGCGGCTTGAGTGACATGGTGCAGGCCTCCATTGGCTGAACACGTTGCTGATATGGATCGGTGGACGGCCGGTTAGCACTCGACCATCGCGAGTGCCAAGGTTACGCGCCCGATACCCCCGTTAGCAACCGGGAGGTGAGAGTGCTAATGCTCGGCTCGGGTTCCCTCGCGGCGAAGCGGGTGGAACAATGGTCGGGTGCCGTCAGAGCCGGGCCTCATCGAGTTCCTCGTGCCCGACGAGCGCGCGTTCGGCCCGGCCGAGGGTGGTTCCGTCGGAGGCAGCGGCG
>JAYSLK010000460.1:0-6463 GCA_043725585.1 Actinomycetota bacterium | reverse complement strand
TCCTGCAAAACCCACCCGCCCGCGCTGTTGATGAAGGGGTCTTCGTGGATGAGCAGCCCGACACCGTGACCGGTGCCATGGGTGAACCACTCACCGAATCCCGCATCGTCGAGGAGGCTGCGACACACCGTGTCGAGCTCGAGCGTGGTCACGCCCGGCCGCACCGCGGCGACCCCGGCCACCTGCGCCGCGAGGACGGCGTGGTACACCTCCAGCTGGAACGGCGAGGGCTGGCCGACCACGAAGGTGCGGGTCATGTCGCTGTGGTATCCCTCGACCAGCGCTCCGACATCGATGATCACCGTGTGGCCGTCCTCGATCACGGTGTCGGTCGGTCGGTGATGGGGCATCGGCGCGTTCACGGGCCCCGTGGCCACGATCGTGTCGTAGCTGGGACCGGCGGCGCCGAGCTCTCGCATCAACCGCTCGAGATCGTTGCGGACCTGAGCCTCGGTGCGACCGGGCACGAGGCTCGGCGCGACCTCGGCGAGCGCCTGGTCTGCGATCGCACAGGCACGTTCCATCAACGCGATCTCGGTGGCGTCCTTCGTTCGACGCCCGCACTCGACCACCCCCGACGTCGGCACCAGTTCGAGCGACAACATCTCGTCGAGTTGCCGCCACCGGGCATGGCTGGTGTGGGCCGACTCGAAACCGAGCCGTGTGATCGAGGCGACCGCGTCGTTCACGAGCGCAAGTTGCTCCGCTGCGGTGCGCCCGACCCGAACCGACGCCGTGCTGCCCGCGGCCGCCAGTTGTCGCTCGGCCTGCTCTCCGTAGCGACCGTCGGTCACGAGCACGATCTGATCGGGCAGCACGACCGCCGTACCCGCCGAGCCGGTGAATCCGGTGAGCCAGCGGATGTTCGTGAGGTCAGACACCAGCAACGCCTCGAATCCGACCCACCGCGCGCGGATGCGGTCGGCACGGCCACTCACGTCGACGCCGTTGCTCATGACGCCAGCCGTCTCGCGATCGCCTCGACGGCGAGTTCGTAGCCATGCATGCCGAAGCCGATGATGCTGCCCGTGGCCACCGGCGCGACGACGCTGGTGTGCCGCCACGATTCGCGGGCGTTCGGGTTGGAGATGTGCACCTCGACGATGGGCCCGGCAAAGGCCGACAGGGCGTCGTGGATACTCCACGCGTAGTGCGTGAACGCGCCCGGGTTGATGATGATCGCAGCCGCCCGGCCGCGAGCCTGGTGGATCGCATCCACCAGGGCCCCCTCGTGATTCGACTGGAACGCGTCGACCTCGTAGCCGTGAGCCGACGCGGCGAGCGACGTGGCGTTCACGTAGTCGTCGAGGGTCGCAGTGCCGTAGATGTGTGGCTCGCGCTCGCCGAGCAGGTTCAGATTGGGGCCGTGCAGCAGGGAGATGATCGCCACGGCCCACATCGTGACACGTCCACCTTCGGTTCCGACGGGCATTCCTCGACTCCGCCCCACACGGCCCGCCACGACGGGACGTCGAGTCAGGTGAGGCGGACAGCGCATCAGGCCTTGGTCACTCCAGCGCCACGAACTCGTCTCGGTGGATTCGATACAGCACATGGCGGCGACCGGCCCAGTTGCGCAGCAGTGGATGGTCGAAGTCGTCAGCGGGATCGTGAGCCATGCCCAGCTTCTCCATCACCCGTCGCGACTTGGCGTTGCCGGCGGTGGTGAAGCTCACGAACTCGTTGCGCGGCGGGTCGAGGTTCGAAAAGCCCCACGCCAACGCGGCCCGCGCCCCTTCGGGCGCATATCCGTGACCCCACGACTCCTTGGCCAATCGCCAGCCGACCTCGACGCACGGGGTGAACGGCATCTCCCACGTCGGCGACGAGAGCCCCACGAAACCGATGCAGCGGCCGGTGTCTCGCACCTCGACGGCCCACAGTCCGTAGCCTCGCTCGGCCCAGCTGGCGGCCATCCGATCGACCATCTCGCCGCTCTGCTCGGGCGTCAGCGTGGACGGGAAGTGCTCCATCACGTCGGGATCACCGTTGAGCTGGGCATACGGCGCCTTGTCGTCTTCGCGCCATCCACGCAGGACCAAGCGGTCGGTGACGAGCCGCGGCGTCACCGCGAGCTCGCCGCCATCATGTCGAGCGCCTCGAGCACCGAATCGGCAGAGACATCGGGGACGACCTCGACGCCGCGTGGACCGTCGAGCACGAACGTGAGACTGGTGAGCGCCTTCTTGTCCCGGCTCATCAACGACAGCAACCGCGATCGATCGATGCCAGGTGGCAAGGAGGTGTCGAGCCCGTAGGCACCCCCCACCACGTCGAGGTGCTGCTGCACCCTGGCGTCGTCGATCCGGCCGAGCACTCGTGCCAGGTGAGCTGCGTAGATCAGACCGACCGCGACAGCTTCACCGTGGGCGATCTCGTGACCGGTCTCGATCTCGAGCGCGTGCGCCAAGGTGTGCCCGTAGTTGAGCAGGGCCCGCCGACCGCCTTCACGCTCGTCGCTCGCCACGACATCGGCCTTGATCTGAACGCATCGGGCCACACGCCCGGTCTCGTCCATCGACAGCAGGTCGTCGCCGGTGAGGAAGTGGTACTTCGCCATCTCGCCGTAGCCGCACCGGCGTTCCCGCAATGGCAGCGTGCTCAGCGCGTCGAGATCGCACACCACGCCGCTCGGTTGCCAGAAGGCACCGACGAGGTTCTTGCCGCTACCCCCGTTGTCGCCCGAACCCGGCAGGTTCACCCCGGTCTTGCCACCGATCGCCGCATCCACCATGCCGAGCAACGTCGTGGCCACGTGCACCACCGGAATGCCCCGGTGCCACACCGAGGCGGCGAACCCCGCGACGTCGGTCACCATCCCTCCACCGAGGCCGATCACGACGTCGTTGCGGGTGAGGCCGACACGAGCGAACGATCGACACAGCGACTCGATCGTGCCGAGGTGCTTGTGATCCTCCCCCGTCCCGATCTGGAACACGTCGGTCGGGATGCCCATCTCGATCTCGAGCGGAATGCCCGGCTGGGTGATCACGGCGGCACGCCGGGCGGTGGAAGGGATCAGCGACGCGAGCTCATGACGAGCCCCGTGACCCACGAGCACGTCGTAGGAACGCTCACCCAGCGGCACGCGCACAGTACGCAACGAGCTCATCGCAGGATCGCCTCGACCACGTCGTTGACGCTCCGCATCTCGATGCTGACGATCAGGTCGGCAACCTCACGATAGAGAGGTTCTCGCGTCTCGAACATGCGTCGCAACGTACCCGCTGCATCGTCGTCGAGCGCGGGACGGTGCCCACCGGCACGCACTCGTTCCAGCAACACTGAAGGGTCTGCAGCCAGCCAGACCACACGGGCGTGAGCATCCCGCAACGCCAGCCGGTTGTCGGCGCGCAACACGACGCCGCCCGCAGCTGCGATCACCGATGGCTCGGGATGATCGAGCGCCTCGATCAACACGGCGGCTTCGAGGTCGCGGAACGCCGGCTCACCGTCGGTCGCGAAGATCTCCCTGACGCTGCGACGCGTGCGCGCCTCGATCACCGAATCGGTGTCGACCAGGCGACGACCGAGCCGGTCGCTGAGCACCCGCGCGACGGTCGACTTCCCCGAGCCCATCAGACCAACGAGCACCAGGTGCCGGTCGGGTGGGATCACGACGTGTGCAGCGACGCTTCGAAGGATCGAGCGTTCCGCACGAACTCACGGACGCTGTCGCCGCCGAACTTGCGCTGCGCCTCGGCGGCCAGCACGAGTGCCACCATGGTCTCGGCCACCACTCCCATCGCCGGCACGGCGGTCACGTCGGTGCGCTCCTTGAAGCTCACCGTCTCTTCCTTGGTCACCACGTCGACGGTCTTGAGCGTTGGCTTGTTCAGCGTGGCCAGCGGCTTCATCGCAGCGCGCACGACCATCAGCTCGCCGGTGCTCATGCCACCTTCCGTGCCACCGGCGAGGCTGGTCACACGGCGGTAGTCGTTCGCAGCCGCATCCCACACGATCGCGTCGTGCGCGGCACTGCCCCGACGCCCGGCGACCTCGAACCCGTCACCGATCTCGACACCCTTGACCGCCTGGATGCTCATGATGGCCTGGGCCAATGCCGCGTCGAGCTTGCGATCCCAGTGCACATGGCTGCCGAGGCCCACCGGCACGCCGTAGGCGAGCACCTCGACGACGCCACCCAGGGAGTCACCATCCTTGGCGGCGTCCTTGACCTCGTCGATCATCGCCTGCTCGGCGGCGGCGTCGAAGCACCGCACCGGCGACTCGTCGACCCGCTCGAGATCGGCGAACGTCGGCCGATCGGTGGCTGCAGAACGTGCGCCACCCATCTGGATCACGTGCGACAGCACCTGGCAACCGAGCTCGCCGAGCAGCTTCTTGGCCAGCGCACCGGCGGCCACCCGGGCAGCGGTCTCGCGGGCGCTCGCCCGTTCGAGCACGTCGCGCGCGTCGGTGAACCCGTACTTCTGCATCCCGACGAGGTCGGCGTGTCCGGGGCGCACCTGCGTGAGCGGATCCTTCGTGGCACCGGGGGCGGGAGACATCTCCTCGTGCCACTTGTCGCTTCGGAACCACTCGCTGTTCTTGATCTCGATCGCGACCGGCGACCCGAGGGTGCGCCCGTGGCGGACACCACCGAGCAGGGTCAGCTCGTCCTGCTCGAACCGCTGGCGGGGCCCTCGACCGTAGCCGAGGCGTCGGCGGGCCATCTCGGCCTGGATCTCCTCCACCGTGATCTCGAGGCCGGCGGGAAGTCCCTCGACGATGACGACGAGGGCCTGGCCGTGCGATTCGCCGGCGGTGAGGTAGCGCAACACAGTGAGCAGGTTACCGGGAGCGTGCGACCAGCTCCCTGAGCGCCGCAGCGCGCATGACATCGGTGTCGGGGAGCGCTCCGAGCCACAGCTGCTGCTGCAACGCCGCCTGGTGGACCAGCATCCCGAGCCCATCCACGGCCGTGGCGCCGATCTGCCGCGCCGCTCTGAGCAGGGCCGTCTCCAGCGGGTGATACACGAGGTCGGCCACCACCTGGCCGGCCCGAAGGTGCGATGGGTCGACGGGCAGTTCATCGGCATCGGCATGCTCAACCGCCGACGCACCGGCAGTGCTGCCGGCGCCCATGCCGAGCGGGGTGGCATTCACCACGATGTCAGCGCGAGCCACATCCGAGGGTTGTCCGACCCTTCCGGCCGGACCGGCCAGAGCCGCGGCCTGCACTGCGGCGGCATCGGAACGGTTCACCACGGTCACCGCTGCCGCTCCCGAACGTGCCAGGGCGTCGATCACGGCGCGGGCCGCAGCGCCTGCGCCCAGCACCACGATCGAGCGTCCGCTGACGTCGACGTCGACGTCGCGTAGCGACGCGACGAAGCCGGCTCCGTCGGTGCTGTATCCCTTGAGGCGATCGTCCGCCATGCGCACGACGGTGTTCACGCTGCACAGCGCAGCGGCGGCCGGGTCGAGCTCGTCGACGTGGTCGACGACGTCGCGTTTGTGGGGCATCGTGACCGACAGACCACCGAGACCGAGCGAGCGCATCGCGTCGATGGCGCGGCGCGAGTCGCCCGGCGCGACATCGAACGCGGTGTACACCCAGTCGACCCCCGCCGCAGCGAACGCCGCGTTGTGCAGTGCCGGCGACAGGCTGTGCGCGATCGGCGATCCGATCACGGCTGCCACGGTGGTGGCGCCCGTGATCACAACAGGCCCGCGTCGAGCGCCTTCTGAACGTTCGCTTCGTGATCGGCCAGGGTGACCGCGAACGCGTGCCCGCCTTCTTCGTCGGCGAGCACGTAGTAGAGCCACATGCACTGCTCCTTGCGCACCTCGTCGGGGAGCTGCTGACACTCTGGACCGCCCTCGGGCGGATTCGGGGCCGGGTTCAGCACCGCCTGGATGGACGCGCGACCCGGATTCGCGATCGGCGTCGGCGGCAAGCCCGCGTAGAGGTAGGTGTTGTAGGGCGTGTCGAGCGCCTTCAACTCCAGGAACGGTCGATTCTGGTCCTGCTGGTAGAAGAGCGTGGCGTCGATCTGCAACGGCATCTCGATTCGCAGCCGATTGAGGATGACCCGAGCGATCATCGGCCGGTCGGCTTCGATCTTGGCTTCGCGTTCCACCATCGACGCGACGATCAGCACCTGGTACGCCCGCAGCGCCTGTTCGTAGCCCTTGACGACGATGTCTTCCTGGCGACCGACTCGTTCCATCAACGCGACCATGCGCCGGATCACCTGATCCGGCGTCTCGCCGTTCGACACCTGATACGTGTCGGGGAACAGCAGGCCCTCCAGGCTGGTGACCCCTTCGGGTTGCCATTCGGATCGGATGCTGCCGTCGGTGGCAGCCGTGATGAAGTCGCTCATCAGCAGCCGTGGCATTCGTTCGCAGAGGCGCTGTGCCATCCGATCGACGGTGAAGCCCTCCGGGAACGTGACCGAGGTGTACGTCTGCTCGGGCGGCGTTCGGAGCACGGCCATCAGGTTGCCCATGTGAT
>JAYSLK010000459.1:0-7449 GCA_043725585.1 Actinomycetota bacterium | reverse complement strand
CCGAACGGAAAGGTGCCGGAGTGGACGAACGGGACAGTCTCGAAAACTGTTGAGGTCTTCTGGGCCTCCGTGGGTTCGAATCCCACCCCTTCCGCCAGACACGAGGGTCTCCTGAGGGAGGCCCTCGTTCGCGTCTGTGCTCAGGTCGCTCGGCGCGTCCTCGAGGAACCGATCGTCAGGTACACACGAGGTCCGCTGCAGGTACCACCAGTTGCACGAGGTAGCGGTCGACCGCATCCGTGACGCAGTCGTTGGCCCCGTAGCCCGTGTGCTGTTCGGCCTCGACCACCACCAACCGCCCACCTTCGAGGGCGGCCGCCATGCGCCGCGTGCCGGCGATCGGAGTGGCGGAATCACCCGTGGTGCCCACCACCACGATCGGGCCGGCACCCGCGCCGGTGATCTCGATCCGATCCGAGGGCGGAGGTGGGAATGCGGCACACCCCGGCACGGCCAGGGTGCCGACCACCATCCGTGGTGCCACCGCACGGGCCTCGTCGAGCCGAGTCTGAGCTTCGTCGGGGGTCTCGCGCTCGGTGACGTCCATGCACTGGATCACCTGGAACGCCTCGAGGGTGTTGTCCCACGTGCCGTCGTCGCGACGTCCGAAGTACTGGTCGTGGAGAGCGAGCAGACCTCGTCCGTCGCCGTTGGCTGCGTCGGCCAGCGCCACACCCAGCGTGGGCCACAGCTGCGAGGTGTAGAGCGCCTGCGCAACCGCGTTGTTCATCACTCCTAGATCGACCGGCGGGCGGCCGCCCTCGGTGGGCACCGGCTCCGCATCGATGGCGGCCATCAGCCGATCGAATGCGGCGCCGGAGTCGCCGTCGTTGCGGAAGGCGCAGTCGTCGGTGCTGTCGCGGGCGCTGCACCATGCGAGGAACGAGGTGAGCGATGCTTCGAAACCCGCTGCCTGCTGCAACGTCGCCTCGTCCTGGTCGGCGGTGGGGTCGACCGCCCCGTCGAGCACCGCGGCGCGCACGGTGGTGGGGTAGAGCGTGGCCCACACCGCCCCGAGTTCGCTGCCGTAGCTGAAGCCGAAGTAGCTGATCGTGTCCTCGTCGAGAGCGGCACGGATCCGGTCGATGTCGCCCGCAGAGTCGTTGGTGCCGACGTGTTGGAAGAACGTTCCGGATCGTTCGACGCACCCCTGCTGGAACTCCGCGGCGATCTCGATGGCCTCGGCACGTTCGGCGTCGTCGTCCGGTGTGATGTCGACGTTCGCGAAGAACCGGTCGTAGTCGTCGACGCAATCGATCGCAGGCTCCGACAGGCCGGTGCCGCGAGGGTCCCAGCCGACGATGTCGAAGTGGGTCAGCAGGGTGGGGCTGAACAGTTGATCGGCGAACACGGCGAAATCGGAACCGGCGACACCCGGCCCCCCGGGGTTCACCAGCAGGCTGCCCACTCGTTTCTCGGGGTCGGCCAGGTGGCGGGCGACGTAGAGGTCGAAGGTGCCGAGCGTGGGGTCGTCGGGGTCGACCGGCACCTCGAGCGACCCGGTCTGCACGTCGTCGGCGCCGAAGTCCTGCCAGCCGAATGCCGCCGCGGAGTCGGGGCGCTGAAAGACGCTCACCTCGAAGCCCGCATCGTCGGATCCACACGAGGAGCCGATGATCGCGGCGAGCGAGATGGTTGCGGCCACACGATGGCGGGTGCTCGCGGAACGATGGCGGTTCTCTGACGGCATCGCCCCGAGCCTACGGGCGCAAGGCGAAGGCTCCCCGCAGGGCGCTTCTCCGACTCGTTCGACCTTCCGGCGGCTGGGGCGCGAGCCGTGAGAACGCGAGGTGCGTGGGCGCGCGACGCCGCAGATGACCAGCCGGCTCGACGGCGTGGTCGTGGGCCCCGGCGTGGAATGTCCCCGTATCGTGGCCGGATGCGAATGGGTCCACACAGTCTGATGCCCGGCGACGCGGCGGCCGTGAAGGGCAAGCGGATCCAACGGGCGGCGCTGCGCCGCGCGTGGACCTTCGCAACGCCGTATCGGGCCACGATCGTCTGGTTCCTGGCGGCGATCCTGGCCGCTGCATTGCTGGCCCTGGTGCCGGCCTTCGCGTTCCGGGCGATCCTCGATTCTGCGATCCCCGACGGCAATCGGCCGTTCATCACCGTGCTCGCCATCGTCGTGGTGGTCGCCGCGCTCACCGATGCGGGTCTGGCGATCGTGCAGCGGTGGTGCAGCGCGCGCATCGGCGAGGGGCTCATCTACGACCTTCGGGTCGCCTTGTTCGCCAAGGTGCAGCGGATGCCGGTCGCCTTCTTCACGCGTACGCAGACCGGCGCATTGATCAGCCGGCTGAACAACGATGTGGTAGGCGCTCAGACGGCGGTCACCTCCACGCTCGGGAGCGTGGTCAGCAACGTCGTGGTCCTGATCACCACCCTGGCGGCGATGATCGCGTTGGAATGGCGGCTCACGATCCTCGCCCTCGTGGTGCTGCCGGTGTTCATCATCCCTGCGAAGCGTGTCGGCAAGCGCCTGCAGACCATCGCCCGCGAGCAGATGGGTGTGAATGCCGAGATGAACAGCCAGATGACCGAGCGATTCAACGTGTCGGGTGCGCAGCTGGTGAAGCTGTTCGGTCGCAGCAACGACGAGGTCTCGCTGTTCGACAAGCGGGCGAAGCGGGTGCGCGACATCGGCATCACCTCGGCGATGTACGGCCGGGTGTTCTTCGTCGCGCTCGGACTCGTCGGTGCGATCGGTGCCGCGGCGGTGTACGGCATCGGCGCGTTCTTCGTGGTCGACGGCACGATCACGCCGGGCACCCTCGTCGCTCTCGCCTCGCTGGTCACCCGCGTGTATCAGCCACTCACGGGGCTCACCAACGCGCGCGTCGATCTGATGACGGCGATGGTGAGCTTCGAGCGGGTCTTCGAGGTACTCGATGCTCCCGAGAACATCACGGATCGGCCCGGCGCGGTCGACCTGGTCGCGCCGACCGGGCTGGTGGCGTTCGATCACGTGCGGTTCCGCTATCCGGCCGCTGCCGACGTGACGGTGTCGTCGCTCGAATCGCCCAACGCCGTCGGTGGTGCCGATCCCGATCGAGACGTGCTGGCCGACGTGTCGCTCACCATCCGCCCCGGCGAGACCGTGGCGCTGGTGGGGTCGTCGGGTTCGGGCAAGACCAGCCTGGCCTCGCTGATCCCGCGTTTGTACGACGTGAGTGCAGGCACGGTGAGCGTCGATGGTCGAGACGTGCGCGATCTCACGCAGGAATCACTGCGCGCTGCGATCGGCGTGGTGAGCCAGGACCCGCACCTGTTCCACGACACGATCGGTGCCAACCTCCGCTACGCCAAGCCCGAGGCCACCGACGCCGAGCTCGACGAGGCGTGTCGCGGTGCACGCATCCTCGACATGATCCGCGAGCTCCCCGACGGCTACGACACCGTGGTCGGCGAACGTGGATACCGCATGAGCGGTGGCGAGAAGCAGCGGCTGGCGATCGCTCGGCTGCTGCTCAAGAACCCGACGATCATGATCCTCGACGAGGCCACCAGCCATCTCGACAACGAGAACGAGGCGCACGTCCAGGCTGCGCTCGAGCATGCGCTGCGCGGCCGCACCGCCCTGGTGATCGCGCACCGGCTGTCCACCATCCGTGATGCCGACCGGATCGTGGTGCTCGACGACGGTCTGATCGCCGAGCAGGGCACGCACGAGGAACTGCTCGCGCTCGGCGGCCTCTATGCCAGCCAGGTCTCCGCCGGCGAGAACGCCTTGCTCGCCTGATCCCCAAACCCCCGCGATGAGAGATGAGTGGCTGTGTCGCCCCAATCTCTCATCGCGTCCGGAGCGGGCCGGGTTCCGATGAGAGACAGGTGCGCCAGGGGCACTCATCTCTCATCGCGGGGTGGGTGGGGTGTTGGGGCTGGTCAGGGGTGCTGAGCGGGTTGCGACGGGTGGCATCCGCGAACCGTGTGACACCCCCTCGCCATCATGGACGTCATGGAACCCCTCGTCCTCGTCCTGGTCACCGTTGCGGCGCTCGCCGTCGGATGGCTGCTCGCCCAGCAGGCAGCGGCGCGCCAGCGGCGGACGGCCGACTCGTTCGCGCCCACCGCACCACCGATCGACGTCGCCGCAATCGTCGCCGAAGCTCGGGCCGAGGCGCGCGACGAAGCTGTCCGCACCGCAGCCGAGCAGCAGGCGATGCTCCAGGCGTCGTTCAGCCACGCGGTCGGCGCCCTGCAGCAGCAGTCGCTGGCCGAACGCGAAGCGGCGCTCGCCCAGCTCAGCCTCCTCGCCAACGAGCACCTCGCCGGTCAGGTCGCCGCCGGTCAGGCCGATCTGAGCGCCAAGAAGGACGTCATCGGTTCCCAGCTCGACCAGATCAAGGGCGAGATGCGCTCCGAGCTCGGCCGCCTCGGCCAGATCGTCGCCAGCCTCAGCGAGCGCAGCGCCGAGCAGTTCGGCCAGGTCGACCAGTCGCTGCGCGCCCACGCCGAGATCGCCCAACATCTCAGCACCACCACCCAGAGCCTGCGTGAGGCGCTGGCCAACTCCAAGACAAGGGGGCAGTGGGGCGAGCGGATGGCCGAGGACGTCCTGCGCCTGGCCGGGTTCATCGAGAACATCAACTACGTGAAACAGACCGCCGTCGAAGGCGACGCTCGGGGCATGCCCGACTTCACCTTCTTCATGCCCAAGCAGCACGTGCTGTACATGGATGTGAAGTTCCCGCTTGCCTCGTACCTCAAGTACCTCGACGCCGGCACCGACGCCGAGCGGCAGGCGCATCGCGACCAGTTCCTGCGCGACGTGCGCATGCGGATCAAGGAACTGGCCAAGCGTGAGTACGCCAAGGTGAGCGAGTCGGCCACGGTCGACCAGGTGCTGCTGTTCCTGCCCAACGAGACGCTCAGCGCGTTCATCGTCGAAAACGACCCATCGATCGTCGACGACGCGATGCGGCAGGGCATCGTGTTGTGCTCACCGGTCACGCTGTTGGCGTTCCTCGGCCTCATCCGTCAGGCCTTCGACAGCTTCATGATCGAACAGACGAGCGACCAGATCCTCGGGCTGCTCGGCAAGTTCGGCGAGCAGTGGGCCAAGTACGCCGATTCGCTCGAGACGGTGAAGAAGCGCTTCGACGGTGTCCAGCGCGAGTTCGACAACCTGCTCGGCACCCGAAAGCGAGCACTCGAGCGCCCGTTGCGCGAACTGGAGAGCATCCGTCGCGAGAAGGGTCTGCCGGTGGACGGCACTCTGTTCGAGCTCCCGTCGACTGGCGAGGTGTCGAACTACGACAACGTCCGCGAACTCGGCGCCTGACCGTCCCGGGTTCTGGCGCGAAACGAACCCCTGGTCGGGCAGACTTCCGGTTCCATGAGCCAGCCATCGTTCGACTTCGAAGATCTCGTGGCCGACGACGCCGGCGAACCCACGTACACGGTTGGGGAACTCGCCGACGCCATCAACGCAAACCTGCGCCGCGGGTTCGGCGACGGGGTCTGGGTGCGGGGGGAGATACAGGGTTGGAACGAGCGTGGCCCGCACGCGTACTTTCGATTGGTCGAGGAGGCCGACAGCGGCAAGGCCGTCCTCAACGTGCAGTTCTTCGCTCCCGCTCGAATGCGCCTGCGGCCGTTGCTTGCGAAGAACCGGCTGCGCCTGGCCGATGGTCTGAAGGTTCGGGTGTACGGCCACCTCGACTTCTTCGCCGGTTCTGGCCAGTTGGGCCTGAAAATGAGTGGCATCGACCCCCGGTTCACGTTGGGCGACCTCGCGATGCAGCGGGACGAGGTGCTGCGGAGGTTGGTCGCCAGCGGCATGTACGACGAGAACCGTCAGCGCAGGCTGGTTGCCGCGCCGTTGCGCGTCGGTGTGGTCACCAGCATCGACAGCGCCGCATGGGCCGACTTCTCGCACGAGATCGAGCGCAGCGGCCTCGGGTTCCAGCTGCGCGTGATCGATGTGCGCGTGCAGGGGGACTGGGCGGTCTCGATGATCACGGCCGCCCTCGGTTCGTTGGGCCGAGACGGCGATCTCGACGCCCTCGTGCTGATTCGAGGCGGTGGGGCACGCAGCGAGTTGGCCACCTTCGACGACGAACGGATCGCAGCTGCGATCGCCGCTGCCCCGTTGCCGGTGTTCACCGGCCTCGGTCACGAGATCGATCGGAGCATCGCCGACGAGGTCGCTCACACCGCACTCAAGACGCCCACCGCCTGCGCCGCTGCGCTGGTCGAGCGTGTCACCGCGTTCGCCCAGCGAACCGAGACGGCGTGGGCGGCGATCGAGCGGCAGGCCGCCCGGGCGGTTGGCGCGAGCGAGAGCCGCCTGCACGACGTGGCGCTGGGCATCCGCCACCTCACCATCGGTGCGATCGAACGGAGCGACGATCGGTTGCTGCAGCGCGCCCAGCGCTTGCGGGTGAGTGGGCATCGGGTGGCCGAGCGAGCCGAGGCGCGCCTGGCCGTCGCCGGCGCCACCGTGCGGCGCACCACCGCCCGGCTCGACCCCGAGTTGCGCCATCTCGAGGCGGTCGCCGAACGGGTGCGTCTGCTCGACCCGGTCACCACCCTGGCCAGGGGGTGGAGCATCACGCGCACTCCAGACGGCCGCTCCGTGCGATCCGCAGCAGAGCTGGCCCCTGGCACCGAGATCATCACCACCTTCGCAGCAGGCGTGGCGCGCAGCCGCGTCGAGGAGATCGAACCATGAGCACTGAGCAACCTGGCAGCCCGACCAGCCCGACCACCGCGGTGGCCACCGGATACACAGCGGCCCTTGCTGAGCTGGAGGAGATTCTCGGCCAGCTCGAGCGAACCGATGTCGATGTCGACGTGCTGGCCACGCGAGTGCAACGGGCCGCGCAGCTGATCACGTTCTGCCGCGATCGCATCGGCAACGCCCGGCTGCAGATCGAACAAGTCGTCGCCACCCTTCCCGCCGACTGACCTTCCCGCCGGACTGACCTTCCCGCCGACCGACGAGCCGCCCGCCGTACGGAGCAACCGGCACGCGCGGATGACTCATCGACGTGTGGCACACGCACGGCGTCGAAACGTGCGCATTCGACGTGTGCGCACAGTGCAGACACGTGAACACACCTAGCCTTGACTGCCGTGCGACTCGCTCCGATGCCAACCTCTCTCGCTTCCGTGGCGGCTCGGGTCGACGAGCGGCTTCGTGTCCTGTTGGAGGCCGAAGAAGCACGCTGGACGGCGTTCGATCCCGACCTCGCCGAGCCGATCGGTGAGATCGGTCGTCTGGTGCTTGCCGGCGGCAAGCGCTTGCGGCCTGCGTTCGCGTACTGGGGGTTCGTTGGCGCCGGCGGCGATCCCGAAGACCCCAAGGTGGTCGATGCGGGCGCAGCCTTCGAGCTGATGCATGCATTTGCGTTGTTCCACGATGACGTGATGGACGATGCCGCCAGCCGCCGCGGCGCCATCACCACCCATACCAAGTTCGCTCGCCAGCACGAAGGAGAACGC
>JAYSLK010000458.1:0-2044 GCA_043725585.1 Actinomycetota bacterium | reverse complement strand
CATGCTCGTCATCTGCGCCGGCTCGATGATGCACATGATCATCGCGATCACCCTGCTGTTCGGCTTGTACGCAACCAAGGGCGTGCTCGAAGAGACCGGCCGTGTGCAGATCAGCGCGGTGACCGCGGGCGCTCCCGCGTCGGAAGGCGGCGTTCGAACCGATGACGTGATCGTGAGCTTCGATGGCGTCGCACCGACCGACGCCACCGAGTACACCGCGCTGGTGCAGTCGAAGCGACCGGGCGACATCATCACCGTCGTGGTCGAGCGGGCCGGCGAGGTCCTCACGCTCGAGGTCGGGCTCGGAGCCAACCCGACCCCTGGCGACGTGTTCGGCAAGGCCTACATGGGCACGACCAGCGGCTCGGAGTTGCTGTGGACCGATCTGCCGCTCGGGACTGCGGTCACCCGCAGCGTCACCGATCTCGGTGACGCGACCTGGCAGTCCATCGGTGGCGTGGTGAAGATCCTGAACCCGGTCAACATCTTCGGACACCTGGTGGGCACCTCGGACGACATCACGACGCGACCGACCACGGTGGTCGGCGTGTCTCGCTACAGCGGATTCCTGGGCGATGAGGACGGTCTCGCCGGGATCGTGGCCCTGCTCGCCGGGGTGAACGTGTTCGTCGGTCTGATCAACCTCTTCCCGATGCTTCCCTTCGACGGCGGCCATGCCGCGATCGCGACCTACGAGCGGATCCGTAGCCGGAGAGGTCAGGCGCCGTATCGAGCCGACGTCGCCAAGATGGTGCCGGTGGCCATGACGATGATGGGCCTGCTCGCGTTCATGTTCCTGACCGGTCTGTACCTCGACATCGTCAAGCCCATCGGCGGATGATGGTTCCTGACGGCAGACTGACACCGTGAACGCATCTGCACCCGCTCCAGGCTCGTCTCAACAGAGGTTCGAGCGCCGCCCGACTCGTCAACTGCACGTCGGCAAGGTGGCCGTCGGCGGCGACGCGCCGATCTCGGTGCAGTCGATGACGATCACCAAGACAGCCGACGTCGAGGGCACGCTCCAGCAGATCTACGCGCTCGCCGCGGCTGGCTGCGACATCGTTCGTTGCACCTGCAACGAGAGCGAGGCCGCCGAAGGGCTCGCCCAGATCGTGCCGCGTTCACCGATCCCGGTGATCGCCGACATCCACCACCAGTACAAGATGGCGTTGGCCGCGATGGAGGCTGGGGTACACGGCCTGAGGCTGAACCCGGGCAACATCCGCAAGCCCGAACACATCAAGGCCGTCGCTGCCGAGGCCAAGGATCGCGGCATCCCGATCCGAATCGGCGTGAACGGCGGCTCGCTCGATCCGGCCCTCTACGAGAAGTACGGCGGCATCCGCCCGGAGGCGATGGTCGAGAGCGCGCTGCAAGAGATCGCCTACTTCGACGAGGTTGGCTTCCACGACTACAAGATCAGCGTGAAGGCGTCGAGCGTGCCGTTGATGGTCGAGGCCTACCGTCAGCTCAGCGAGGTCACCGATGCTCCGCTGCATCTCGGTGTCACCGAGGCCGGCCCGCCGCCCGCGGGGCTGGTGAAGGCGACGGCGGGCATCGCCACCTTGCTGCTGGAAGGCATCGGCGACACCATCCGCTATTCGCTCACGGCCGATCCAGTGGAAGAGGCCCGCGCCGGTCGGCAACTGCTCGAGGCGCTCGGTCTGCGTGAGCGCAAGAACGTCGACCTGATCGCCTGCCCCAGCTGTGGCCGGGCCGAAATCGACGTCATCGATGTGGCGAACCGGGCGATGCAAGCCTTCGGCGATCGCAAGATCCCGCTGCAGGTGGCCGTCATGGGCTGTGTGGTCAACGGCCCGGGTGAGGCGCGCGAGGCCGACATCGGCATCGCTGCGGGCAACAAGCGTGGCCACCTGTTCGTGAAGGGCCGCAACGTCGCGGTGGTGCCCGAGAGCGAGATGGTCGAGGCGTTGGTGGAGTGGGCCGAATACATCCACGAGCACGGCACCGACGCAGCGCTGGCCCGGGTCGACACCACCCTCGCCGAACGCGAGGCCGCCAAGGACCGGGCGAAGCTGCT
>JAYSLK010000457.1:0-4177 GCA_043725585.1 Actinomycetota bacterium | reverse complement strand
ATGGCAGTACAACTTCCGCAACCGACACGGGTTCAACGACGTCGCCGACCTCGCCTTCGATCGACTGTGGACGAGCGACGGTCTCACCTGGGCCGAACTGGACGAGATCAGCCGCAGCGCCTCTGCCCCTTGACGATTCGCCCACGTTGCGTGGCCGGATCACTAGAAACGTCCGTTTGAATTCGTCGTCGATCCTGGACATCGTTCCCACGGTGGCCGATCATTGGGCATCGTGCGCGCGAAGCGCGCGAATCCGATTGGGAGGATCATGAACAGCGAATCGAAGATCCAAGATCTCGAGGCCAAGGTCGCCGAGCTCACCGCCATTGTGGAACACCTGTCCGTCGAGCGTGCCACCGAGCCAGCCGCCAGCGACGAGCGTGAGGAACGCGAGTTCCCACGTTCGTCGAGGCGCAACCTGCTCAAGCTCGCCGGCGCGGCGGCCGTCGGCACGGCCGCCGCGGTGGCCACGAATGCACTGCCAGCTGCGGCCGCAGACGGCAGCTCCATCCTGCTCGGCCAGGATGGCACCGCCAACAACAGCTATACCACGGTGACCGGGATCAACTTCACCGGCGCCAACCCAGACGGAGTCGTCCTCAAAGTACAAGACGGCACCAGCTGGAGTGCATCCACCGCGGCGTATCCGGCTGCCATCGGAGGTTGGGCGTCGGTCACCGGCAAGACGCGCAACGGCATCTACGGCTACACGCAGTGGAGCGACCACGCGGGCGTCGTCGGCTACGGCAGCTTCGGAACTCCCGGTTCGATCGGCGGTCGGTTCGCCGGCGCTCGCGCTGCGGTCAACATCGTGAGTTCCGGCACTGCGCCGACCGTGGTCGGCGTCGCCCACGAGACCGGCGACATCATTCGAACCGATGACGGCGACCTGTGGTACGTGGCAGCCAGCGGATCACCGGGCTCCCTCCGGAAGCTCGCAGGGACCAGCACCAGTGGATCGCTGCAGTTGCTGGCGACGCCGAAGCGGGTCTACGACTCTCGCGTTGGTGAGCTGCCGGCCACAGCGCCGAAGACCGCACTGACGGGTGGTACCCGAACGATCGATTGCACGCTGAACTCGAGCGGCGTTCCCGCTGGTGCACGCGGGCTCGTGTTGAACGTCACGGCACTGTCGCTGTCGGCGGGCGGCTACCTGTCGGTCAGCCCCGGCGCCGCTGGGTTCAGCGGCACATCGACGCTGAACTGGACGGTCAACGGCGCTGTCGTGGCCAACAGCGTCACCGTCGGCGCCGGCGCCGGCGCGACGATCGACGTGACGGTTGGTGGTGGCGGCAACGCCAACTTCATCGTCGACGTCTTCGGCTTCTACGCCTGAGACAACGCTTCGAACGAGTTCGGACGGGCACCGGTGCTGCGGCTCCGGTGCCCGTTTCGCGTCGTGGCCACGCGAGACTCGGCCCCATGAAGGAGATCTGCGTCCACGATGTCGAGGTGAACGGCGTGACCCTCCGGGTGCACGAGGCCGGCGACCCGGCGAACCCGACCGTGATCCTGAGCCATGGCTTTCCCGAGCTCGCGCACTCGTGGCGTCACCAGCTGCCTGCTCTTGCGGAAGCGGGATATCACGTGCTGGCACCCGACCAACGCGGTTATGGGCACTCGTCGGCACCATCCGACGTCGCGGCCTACGGGGTGCAGCACCTGTCCGGCGACCTGCTCGCGCTGCTCGATCGGGCCGGCAAGGACCAGGCCGTCTTCGTTGGTCACGACTGGGGTTCGCTGATCGTGTGGGAGACCGCCCGGATGCACCCCGAGCGGGTGCGCTCGGTCGTGGGTGTGAGTGTTCCCTGTACGTCGTGGCCCGGTGCGCCGACCGAACTGATGAAGATGGTGTATACGGACCGCTTCTTCTACATCCTCTACTTCCAGCAGGTAGGCCCGCCTGAACGCGAGCTCGAGGCAGATCCGGGCCGGTCCATGTCGAGCTTCCTGTACAGCGCGTCCGGTGCAGCGATGGTCGGACGAGCGATGCCCACCGAGCTGCCCCCGATGGAGGGAACGGGGTTCCTCGACGTGATGGGCACTGAACCGCCGGCGCTGCCATACCTGGGCCCCGAGGGCGGATGGCTGACCGCAGCCGACCTGAAGACGTACACCGACGAGTTCACGAACTCGGGCTTCTTCGGCCCGGTGAGCTACTACCGGAACCTCGATGCGAACTACGAGTTGGTCAAGGACCTGGGGCCCGAACGAATCTCGATGCCGTCCTACTTCATCACCGGCGAGCTGGACGGTGTGAACCTGATGGATCCGACAGGCATCGAGCGGATGCAGACGACATTGCCTGACTTCCGTGGCTTCACGATCGTGCCGGGCGCCGGCCACTGGGTACAGCAGGAGGCGCCGCAGGCGTTCAACGACGCCCTGCTCGGCTACCTCACCACGTTGTGAGCTGCAACGCACACGGGCCGCGGCGCACATGCGTCGCGGCCCGTTGCCGTTTCGGGTGAGTCCGTCGGGACCCACGCTTCGGTTGTGATCAGCGCTGGTTGAGCTTGCTGAGCAGTCGCAGCAGTTCGAGATACAGCCACACGAGGGTGATCAGCAGACCGAATGCCGCGTACCACTCCATGCCTTTCGGCAGTGCCTGCTTCGACCCCTTCTCGATGAAGTCGAAGTCGAGCGTGAGATTGAGCGCGGCGAGGGTGGCGGCGAAGATGCTGAACCCGATGCCGAGGAGGCTGGCCGATCGCAGGAACGGCACGTTGCCGCCGAAGATGTTGATCACGAACGACACCATGTAGAACGCCATCAGCCCGAGCGTGGCCATCGTGACCGTGCGACGGAACTTGTCGGTGACCTTGATGATGCCGGTGCGGTACAGCACGAGCATCACGGCGAACACGCCGAGAGTGGCACCCACGGCTTGGACCACGATGCCGTCGTAGGCCTCGTTGTACGCCTTGGAGATCGCTCCGAGGAAGAAGCCCTCACCTACGGCGTAGACGGGGGCGAGGAACTTCGACAGCAACGGCTTGAAGTGCACGATGATGGCGCACACGAATCCGGCGAGGACGCCGGCGATCGCGAGCATGGGCAGCGACACCTGGCCGTTGCCGAGTTCGTCGGTCGAGGTCCAGCCGAACACGGCCGAAGCGAGCAGGATCACGAGCAGCACACCGGTTGCGGTGATGGTGCCCTGGACGGTCATCACGCCGGGACGCCACGACGAGATGGGCCCATCGGTGATGGGGGTGCGCGCAGGTCCGAGCACCTGGGTGGACGGCTCGGGCGCGGCCCAGCCTGCCTGCGACGCCGTCGCTATGGCCTTGTCGTTGAGAAAGGGATTGGACATCGCATGCTCCTGGGCGGGTCGAAGAGCGGGCACCGTGAACACGATTCCCGCTGATCAGGCTAGCGGTCTCCCTGGTTCGCGCATGATCGATCCCCACCTCCGAAATCCCCCCGATCAGGCGAGATCGTGGGCACTCGGCCCGTCCCACAGGTCGATGTCGGGCGGTCCGCTGAGCACCCCGATGCACGAGCGGGCCATCTCGACCATCACCGGGCTGTCGAAGTGGATGCGCTGCGCCTCGGCGGAGTCCCACTTCTGGATGAGCAGATAGCGACCGGGCTGCGTGACCGACGCACAAAGATCGACGTTGCGGCACCCCGGCTGCATCCGAGTGAGCACCACGTACTTGGACAAGATGGAGAGCAGTTCGCCCGAGTCGGTGGCGTCGAACCTCATCGTCACGATCGCGAGCTCGATCGTGGGTCGGTCGTCGGTCATCTGCCCAATCGCAGTCTCACTCGTCGATTCCCTCTCGGCACGTCTCGTCGGCCGAGCCGGTCGCAGGATCGGTCGCAGGATCGGTCGCACACGACGGCCGAGCGTACCGCTACCGCAGTACCGTGCGACCCGATGTCCAGACTGCCACCGCCGCCGTTCGACGCCACGCCGGCGCCCGGCCCGGGCGGTGGCATGGTCCCAGGTGCTTCCGGTGGGGACACCGGCGCGCCAGACGACTCCGCCCTACGTACGGTGGTGCTCGCGTCGCCGAGCGTCACTCACGCCGGCGCCCGGGCCTCACGTCGCCGCACGATCTGGCTGGCCTCGGTGATGTCGCTCGCGCTCGTCATCGGCGCAGCTGTCTTCGCCGTGTGGGCCACTCGGGCTGACACCCCAGACACGGCGGGCACGACACCGAGCTCG
>JAYSLK010000456.1:0-5153 GCA_043725585.1 Actinomycetota bacterium | reverse complement strand
GAACTCGACGATTGCCGGCTCGATCACCTGGCGCACTTCGAACAGTTGGGTGACCAGCGCCTTGCGGTCGTCACCGGTGAAGTTCATGTCGGGCAACTGATCGGCGACCACGCTGCGGTTGCCTCGCCGCTCGAGGTAGCCGGCGATCACGAGTCCCTGGATGGCCTCGCGCACCGACGTCCGGGCGACGCCGAACTCCTGGCACAGCACGCGCTCGGCCGGGAGGGGCGTGCCCGGCGCCAGCTGGCCGGTGTGGATCGCGTCGGCGAGTCGCTGTCGGATCTCGGCCGACACGGTCTGTCGGGTGACGGGGTTGAAGCTGGTGGGACTCATCGCAGACCCACGGCGGCGAAGCGGGCGCGTTCGGCGTCGAGGTCGAGTGGTTCGATGATCGCGAGGTTCTCCGCGTCGCCCCAGTGCCCGGGTGGCACCAGCCACATCACCTCGAACTCGAGTCCATCCGGATCCTTCGCGTACAGGCTCTTGTTGGCACCATGGTCGCTTGCGCCGACGAGTGCCCCGATCGCCTGCAGCTTGTCGCGCATGGCCGCGAGCTCCTCGAGCGTGGGTACCTCCCACGCCAGGTGGTACATGCCGACGGTGCGTCCGCCGGCCTCGCTGGCGGTCGCGCCCTCGCCGATCGTGAAGAACGCGATGTCGTGGTGGTTGTCGCTTGCCGGGGCGCGCATGAAGACGAACGCTCCACCGGGGTGTTCGATCACCGTGCTGAACCCCAGGACGTCGGCGTAGAACCGCTGCGTGCGCGCTGCACTGCGGACGTACAGCACCGCATGGTTCATTCTCGTGATCGGCATGGACACCACTCCGTCTCGCTGGTCACGACCCGATCAGGGGTCGACGTTGGACTGATGGTCAGACCATAGCGGACGGTGTGGGGACGGTGGGCACGGGCGCGAGGTGGCGGCACGGCTCAGCCGGCGAGGATCGAACGAGCGATGGAGGCATGACAACCGAGCGTGCCGTCGACCACCTGGGTCACACCGAGATCGATGGCGACCGAGGCGAGCGAATAGGCATCGTCGGCGCTCAGCTGGAAGTGGGTCTGGAGGAACCACAGCATCTGCCCTGCGGCTCCGCGCATCGCCTCGTCGAGGTCGGCGCCGAAGCCGTGCGTGTACCAGTGGCTCGCCGTCTCCATCAGCGGCGTGGTGATGCCGAGACCCTCGATCACCCTGACCTGGATGGTGGCGTCGAGCGACGCCTCGATAGCCGTTCCGCAGATCTCGCCATCTCCTTGCGCGAAGTGAGGGTCGCCGACGTAGAGCCCTGCACCCTCGATCGACACCGGGTAGCACATCGTCGCGCCCGGCCCGAGTCGCCAGTTGTCGACGTTGCCCCCAAAGGGTCCGGGAGGGATCGAGGAAAGCCTGCCCGACTCCGCTGGTGCCACGCCCATCACACCGAAGTGGGGGCGCACCGGCACTCGAACGTCGCGGGAGAACTGCTGCCGCAGCGTGGTCTCGGGGGGTGAGACCACGCCGGGCAGGTCGTAGACCGGACGCTCGACGAAGTCGAAACCGAACATGGGTCGAGCGATCGGGCCGAACGAGCCCGGAGGACCGTCGTGGGCGTCGAGGCCGTAGATCGTGATCCGCTCCTTGCCGAACACGTCGTAGAACAGCCCCCAGTTGGCCGCACAGTTCGAGCCGAACGGCAACCGAGGCGTCATGTCGAGGATCGTGACGGCGAGCGCATCGCCGGGCTTCGCCCCGCGCACGTGGATCGGCCCCGTGAGGATGTGGACGCCGGGCCCGCGGGCCTCTGGTGCGATCGCGCTCCACAGGGAACGGATGCCGTCGTCCATCAACAGATCGGGCGCATCGCCGGCGTGATGGGTGATGGCTTCGATCGCGATGATGTCGCCGTCGTCGACCTCGAGGCATGCCGGCTGATCGCGATCGATGTAGCCCCAGTAGCACGTGTCGGGGGTGGCCGGAAGCCGATGGACCGATGGCATCGCGAACGACCCGGCTCCCGCTGCCACGGGCAGCGGGAGGGGCGGTGGAGGCGGCATCTCCGGGACGCTACGAACCACCTGTTTCGCACAGGTTTCGTCCCGATGACGACTACCGCCTGACGGTCAGACCGCTCACCCCTCGCGATGAGCGATGAGTGCGCTAGCGCCACTCATCTCTCATCGCTGGGGTTGCCGACGAGGTCGTCGCAGCTGAGCACCTCACGCCCAGCCGACATCAGATCGACCACCGTTCTCCCGTCTCGGGCTCCCTCGTAGACCCAACTCGTCAGCAGTGCGATCGCCTCCGGGTAGTTGAGCTTGAGACCCCGGGCGCGTCGCTTCTCGGCCACATCGGCTGCCACGTGCACCAGGAGACGATCCCGTTCATGCGGGGAGAGATGCATGCTGGGCATGGTACGACCGAGGGTGTTTCGCAGTCGTTTCCAGCGCGTGCATCCGCGAGTGCACAGCGCCGGAAACACGGCGCCAGACACAGCGTCATTTCGGGGCACGCGGTCAGTGCACCGTGCCCACTGCCGCGGCTGTTCGAGCGGCGCAGGCACGCAACTCCGCGACACGGCCGGGGGTCATCGCTGCCGTCTCGACGGGATCGGCGAGTGCGGTCAGCGCCGGCCAGACGGATCGATCGATGCTCGACGTACAGAGTGCGACCGGCCATGGATCGACACGGAACGTGCCAGGGGTGGTCTCCGTGAAGCGCGCGGTCGCCAAGAGCCCGTCGAGCGTGCGCAGGTCGGCGTACTTGCCCGAGCTGGGCGTGCCCATGCCCGACACGAAGTTGCCGACGCTCCAGAACACCAACGCGCCGTTCACATGGCTGAGGCTCTGGGGGACGTGTGGACCGTGGTGGACCAGCAGATCTATGCGCGCGTCGCCGCGTGGATCGGTGATCGCAGACGCGAACTGAACGTCGGTGTCGGTCGGCTCGCGCAGCAGCTCGGCGCCGAGGTGCAGGCTGACGATCACGATCTCGGCTCCAGCGGCGCGAGCCGCACGCACGTCGGCGATCACCTGTTGCGCCGACGTCGCCCGGCTCAGCATCCAGGTGTCGCGTGGGGGCGTCGTGTTCGACGACCGTGTGTAGGCCAGGTGTGCCACCCGCACGCCGTTCACAGTCAGCACCTCGACCACGGCTTCCTCCGGCGAGCGGGCAGTCCCCACGTGGGTCAGCCCCGCGGCGTCGAGTGCCTCGAGCGTGGAGGCGATGCCGGCCGCGCCGGTGTCGAAGCTGTGGTTGGACGAGGTGCTGCAGCGGTCGAACCCGGTGTCGGCGAGACCTTGCGCCAACTCATGGGGAGCGAGCAGCAGATTGCCGCCGAACGGCGATCGGCCGTACAGCCCAGGTCGTTGGCCCGGCTCCCCGATCGGGAGCTCGGCGTGGCAGATCGCCAGGTCGGCAGCGGCGATGATCGTCGCGACCGGGGAGAAGAGCGGAGCGAAGTCGAAGCGTTCCCCGGGGCCGGCCGCAGCTGCCCCCGCGGAGTTCACCGATGACTCGTTCAAGATGTCGCCGCTGACTGCGACGAGCAGCGTGCGCGCCGGACGATCGACTCGGTGAGCCAGGGCCGATGCCGCGGCCGGCCCGGTCGAGACGGCTGGCGACCGCGCAGCTGCCACCGATGCACCCGTCAGCACGATGCCGACGAAGAGGAGCGTCGCCTGTCGCCGGCCCATCGCAACGGATGCTACGCCGGGTCGGCGAGCCCGATCGGGCGGCGGGGGCGGGCAGGAGCACCGTGTCGATGACGTGGATGAACCCGTTGTTGGCAGCGATGTCGGCCTTCACCTGGTGTGGCGGATGGTCATGGGTCACCGTGATGGCAGAGGTTGATATGAGGCGTAGCAAGTTTTGTGCGTCGGGTTACACTGCCGCCATGGCGATCGACCCGAAGAAGTGGACCATCAAGACGCAGGAGGCCGTGGCTGCCGCGATCGACCAGGCTCGTCAGCTCAGCAACCCCGAGCTCACCCCCGATCACGTCATGGCTGCACTCGCCCGCCAGGACGACACGCTCGCCCCTGCGGTGCTGGCCAAGCTCGGTCTGGCCCCCCTCATGATCCGCAACAAGGCCGACGAGGCGGTCGCGAAGCTTCCCAAGGCCTATGGCGGCGACGAGCCGCGAATGAACCGCGAGCTCACCAACGTGTTCGAGAACGCCGAGAAGTACCGCAAGGACCTGAAGGACGACTACCTCTCGGTCGAGCATCTGCTGCTCGCCATGAACGCTCGCCTCGGCGTGGGCAGCGAAGAGGTGCTCCTGGCGCTGAAGGAGGTGCGCGGCAGCCACCGGGTGAACAGCCAGAACCCCGAGGAGCAGTTCGCCGCGCTCGAGAAGTACGGCCAGGACCTCACCGCTCGGGCCCACGAGGGCAAGATCGATCCGGTCATCGGTCGCGACGACGAGATCCGGCGTGTCATCCAGGTGCTCAGCCGGCGCACGAAGAACAACCCGGTGCTCATCGGAGAGCCGGGTGTCGGCAAGACGGCGATCGTCGAGGGCCTCGCTCGTCGCATCGCCGACGGCGACGTGCCTGAGGGCTTGAAGGGCAAGCGGCTGATCTCGCTCGACATCGGTTCGATGCTCGCCGGCGCGAAGTACCGCGGCGAGTTCGAAGAGCGCCTGAAGGCGGTGTTGAAGGAGATCACCGATGCCGCTGGAGAGGTGATCACCTTCGTCGACGAGATCCACACCATCGTCGGCGCAGGTGGCGCAGAAGGCGCGATGGATGCCGGCAACATGATCAAGCCGATGCTCGCCCGGGGGGAGCTGCGGATGATCGGCGCCACCACGCTGGACGAGTACCGCAAGTACGTCGAGAAGGATCCCGCGCTCGAGCGCCGGTTCCAGCAGGTGTACGTGGGCGAGCCATCGGTCGAGGACACGATCGCCATCCTCCGCGGTCTCAAGGAACGGTACGAGGTGCACCACGGCGTGCGCATCCAGGACTCGGCGCTCGTCAGCGCCGCTGTGCTGTCCAACCGCTACCTCACCAACCGCTTCCTTCCCGACAAGGCCATCGACTTGATGGACGAGGCGGCCAGCAAGCTGCGCATCGAGATCGACTCGTTGCCCACCGAGATCGACGTCGTCGAGCGGCGCATCCTGCAACTCGAGATCGAGCAGGTCGCGCTGCAGAAGGAGACCGATCTCGC
>JAYSLK010000455.1:0-3898 GCA_043725585.1 Actinomycetota bacterium | reverse complement strand
GTTGCTCGCGATCCGCGCCTATCACCGCAGCCGAGGCGACATGGATCGAACCGTGTGTCTCATTCCCTCGAGCGCGCACGGCACCAACGCAGCGAGTGCGGTGATGGCCGGCATGCACGTCGTCGTGATCGCCTGCGACGATCGGGGCAACGTCTCCCTCGATTCGCTGCGGGCCTCGCTGGCCGAGCACGGACCGCGAGTGGCCGCGATCATGGTCACCTACCCGAGCACGCATGGTGTGTTCGAGGAGCGAATCCGCGAGATCTGCGAACTCGTGCACCTCAGCGGGGGGCAGGTGTACGTCGACGGGGCCAACCTCAACGCGCTCGTCGGTCTTGCTCGTCCCGGAACCTTCGGTGCCGATGTCAGTCACCTCAACCTGCACAAGACCTTCTGCATCCCCCATGGCGGTGGTGGCCCCGGCATCGGCCCGATCGGCGTCCGCTCACATCTCACGAGGTTCTTGCCCGGTCATCCCCTCGCCGATCGGTCGCCAGACACGTCGGATGGCGGCGTGGGGCCGGTGTCGGCCGCGCCGTTCGGGTCGGCCGGCATCTTGCCGATCTCGTGGGTGTACATCGCGTTGATGGGCGCCGAGGGGCTCCGTGCGGCCACGGCGACGGCCATCCTGAGCGCCAACTACATCGCGTCGCGGTTGAACGATGCGTTCCCGGTGCTGTACACGAACGAGCGTGGCAGGGTGGCCCACGAGTGCATCATCGACCTCCGGGCGATCACGAAGGCCACCGGCGTCACGGTCGACGATGTGGCCAAGCGGCTGATGGATCACGGGTTCCATGCCCCGACGATGAGCTTTCCGGTCTCCGGAACGCTGATGATCGAGCCGACCGAGAGCGAGAACCTCGCCGAGATCGAACGCTTCTGCGATGCGATGTGGTCCATCCGGCGCGAGATCGACGACGTTGCCGCCGGGGTCATCGAGGTCGCCGAGAGTCCGCTCCGGCATGCGCCGCACACGGCCGCAGACCTGCTCGGCGACTGGACGCGGGCGTACTCGCGCGAGGTGGGGGCGTTCCCGCCGGGTGCGCGCCGTTCCGACAAGTACTTCCCTTCGGTGTCACGCATCGACTCGGCCTATGGCGACCGGCACCTCGTGTGCAGCTGTGAGCCGCTGGAGGCCTACGCCCATGCCGCTCACGACGCGCTCGCTGGGCGTGCCGCGCGCAGCGAGCACCCGTGACGACTACGGTGAATCCTCATGGCTGATTCATCCGTCCCGCCGGGCTTCGGCGACCTGCTCGGGCTCCTCGGTGGGGCAAACCCTCTGGCAGGCATCTCCAAGTCGATTGCTCAGTTCCAGCGCGGCGTCGGCGACTTCCTGCATGCCGTCGAGAACTTCAACCAGACGATGGAGCAGCTGAACACCATCACCGCTCGCGTGAATCGGTTGCTCGACGACGTCGAGCCGCCGGTGCGAGCACTGCTCCCGCAGCTCACTCGCACGCTCAAGGGCGCCGAGCAGCTCGTCGAGCAGCTCAGCGCACCGCTCGATCGGGTCGTGCCCGGTCTCACCCGTCTTGCCGAGACGTTGCAATCACCTCAGTTCAATCAGCTTCCCAGCCAGGTGGGCGACTTCATGGGCACCCTGGGCGAGGTCGCCAGGCGACTGCAGCCGTTGACCCAACTCGCCGAGTCGGCGGGTGGTCTTTTCGGTCTGCGCTCGCTGAGCTCGTTGCGCGGTGGAGGCACCGCCACCAAGCCGGTGATCCCGCCACCGAGCGCCGCGGTTGCACCCATTCCGGCCAAGAAGGCACCAGCCAAGAAGGCACCAGCCAAGAAGGCACCAGCCAAGAAGGCACCAGCCAAGAAGAGGTGATCGGAGAGCGCCAGTGTCGCTGACCGATGTCAGCGCTTGGCGACGAAGGGCAGCTCGACGATCCGACCGGCGAGGGAACTGCCCCGGACATCGACGACCACGTCGGTGCCGATGCCGAACGCCGGCGGCACGAACGCGAGTGCGATGCCGTGCTCGAGCACGGGTGAGAAGTTGCCGCTCGACACCACACCGACCGGCGTGCCATCGACCATCACATCACACTCGGCGCGTGGTGGCCGCCTGCCCGTCGTGGCGATGCCGCGTAGCACCCGGTCGACGCCCCGTTCGCGCTCGGCGAGCAGCGCTTCGCGCCCCCGGAACTCGTCTTTGCTCCAGGCGATCACCCAGCCGAGGTCGGCCTGCAGCGTGGTGATGCCAGGACCGAGCTCGTGACCATGCAGGGGCAACCCGGCCTCGAGTCGAAGCGTGTCTCGGGCGCCGAGTCCGGCAGGGACGATGCCGGCGCCCGTGATCGCTGTCCACAAGTCGTTCGCCGCGACATTGGGCACCGCGATCTCGACACCGCGTTCGCCGGTGTATCCGGTTCCGGCCACGGTGCACTCGACCCCCTCCCACATGCAGCGGGCCACGCGGAACCGGCCGACGGACGACGCCGCTGGAAACGCCGTCGCCAGCCGCTCGGCCGCTCGGGGTCCCTGAACCGCCAGGATCGCGCGGTCGTGGGTGGTCTCGGTGCCGCCGATTGCGCTCCGCACCCGATCGGTGTTGGAAGCGTTCGGCATCACGTCGAAGACCTCGTCGTCGACCCACCACACGATGATGTCGTCGAGAACGGAGGCGTCGACCTCGTCGAGGAGATGGGTGTACTGGGCGCGACCGGGACTCACCTTCCCCAGATCGTTCGTGAACGCCCACTGGAGCCGCTCATCGGCGTCGGCACCTTCGACTCGGACGGTGCCGAGGTGCGACACGTCGAACACGACGGAGTCGTGACGACATGCGAGGTGTTCGTCGATCGTGCCCGTGTCGTACGACAGTGGCATCTCCCATCCGCCGAAGGGAACCATCTTCGCGCCCAGCCGGCGATGTGCAGCGTCGAGTGAACTGAGTTCCGGGGCATCCTCCAGATCATCTCGACGATCCGTGTTCACGGGTGCTCAGAGGGCGAGGCGGTCGGGCAGGTCGAGGCTGGACACGTCGACAGCAGCCATGTGCCGTTCGGGGTTCAAGGCGGCATCGAGGTGGTCCTTGACGCCACCGATGGCCAGCACGTTGAGGACGCCTTGACCCGCATTGCGCATGACATCGATCAGTTGGTCACCTTCGCACAACACCACATCGCTCCCACTGATCACGAGGTGCGCTGCGGCGATGTCGGTCTCGACGTGCTCGCGCAAGTACTCGAACGCAACGCGGACCGACTCGAGCTTGATGCCTGCGTCGAGCAAGCTCTTGATCACTCTCAGCTCGAGCAGGTCGCGATAGGAGTACTCGCGTCGGCTTCCGCTGCCCTTGGCCTCGGCCAGCGACGGGCGCACCAGCTCGGTCCGAGCCCAGTAGTCGAGCTGACGGTAGGTGATACCGACGATCTTGGCCGCCTTGGTGCCGCTGAAGCCGACCTCTGGCATGGCCCTGACTGCGGCCGAATCGAGTTCCGTCGAATCGAGTTCGGTCGAATCGAGTTCGGTGACCAGCGACGGTCGTTGTGGGTTCGAAGTCATGCATTCCTCATGGACCGACGGTCGATCGGGTGGGTTGGGCGGATGGGGCGATGCCACCGCACGGCCTGCCGCTCGGGAGCTGCGTCTCGTGACAGTGGTGTAACTACGCCGATGTAGCAGCGCTACGATAGCCACCTCCGAGGCTCCATTCAAGCACTCTTCGCGCGAACAAACGCGCGATGAGCGCGAAGGGCGCGATGGGCGGTCAGTCGCCCTTGAAGTCGTCCGGGTCGAGGTCGTCGAGGAAGTCTCGGAACTCGCCGATGATTGCCTCTTCGTCGTTGTCGTCGACGAGCTCGACCGGATGTTGGCCTGCCTCGAGCAGCAGGCCCTCGGTGGCGAAGATCGGGCTGCCGGTGCGAACGGCGATCGCGATCGC
>JAYSLK010000454.1:0-1919 GCA_043725585.1 Actinomycetota bacterium | reverse complement strand
TTTCCACCCTGCTGTCCTAGTCGGTCGTTGGCTCGATGTGTGGTCACGGTCGAAACGGCACTGGTCATCCGAGAAGCGTCGTGCGAGACTGCTCGCTGCCGCCGTCGGGCCGAACCGACGGGCAGGGACGACCAGCACCTCCGACGAACAAGGGGCACGATGTGGTCAGTGATCTGAACGGCGGGCATCCAACGAGGTCTCTGGTCGTCGCGGCAAATCGGCTCCCTGTGGAGATCTCCGCCACCGGTGACGTCACCCCCAGCCCCGGAGGCCTGGCCTCGGCACTGTCGCGGGTTGCCGTCGCCGGCTCCACCTGGGTCGGCTGGGGTGGCCCCGGCGCAGGTCGAGTTGGACCGATGTCTCTGGGTGACGCCCGACTTCACCCCGTCGCGCTCTCCGCCGGCGAGGAGGCCAGGTACTACCAGGGCTTCTCCAATTCCGTGCTCTGGCCGCTGTTCCACGGCCGTCTGCGCCGGGAGGAGATGAACCGCGCCTGGTGGCGCACGTATCGAGGGGTCAACGAACGCTTCGCGATCTCCGTCGCCCGCACCGCGCAACCCAACGCCACAGTGTGGGTGCACGACTACCACCTGCTGCTGGTGCCGAAACTGCTGCGAGCTCGCCGGCCCGATGTGCGCATTGGGCTGTTTCTCCACATCCCGTTCCCAAACGCGCAGTTGTTCTCGATGTTGCCCTGGCGACAGGAGGTGTTGTCGGGAATGCTCGGCTCGGACCTGATCGGGTTCCAGGTGGCCGACGACACGGCGAACTTCATCAACACGGCTGAGCGCCTGCTGCACGCCACCGCACACGATCACGGCCTGCGCATCGGTTCGCGGACGGTCGAGGTGGACACCTTCCCCATCTCCATCGACTTCGCCCGCTGGGATGCATTGGGCAACGAAGCGGTCGACGCTGCCGCCACGCTCCGTGCCGAACTGGGGGTCGCCAACGTCTTTCTCGGCATCGATCGACTCGACTACACCAAAGGCATCAGCCAGCGGTTGCAGGCGTTCGAGGAGCTACTCGACGAACGGCGGCTTGAGGCCGAGAACTGCGCGTTCGTGCAGGTCGCCGTGCCCAGCCGCACCGACGTGCCTGCCTATCAGGACGAACGGATCGAGGTGGAGGCGCTGGTCGACCGAATCAACATGCGGTACCGACGACACAGCGGCCTCGGCCCGGTGCAGTACATCGAATCGTCGTTCGACGACACCGGTCTGGCTGCGTGGTATCGAGCGGCCGACGCACTCGTCGTGACGTCGTTGGCCGACGGCATGAACCTCGTGGCCAAGGAGTTCGTCGCAGCTCGCGGAGATGGTGACGGGGTGGTCGTGCTCAGCGAGTTCGCCGGGGCAGCCCAGGACCTCGTGGAGGCCTTGATCGTCAACCCGTACGACATCGAAGCGATCAAGTCCGCGCTGATGGGTGCAGTCTCGCTCGCACCCGAGGAACGACGGAAGCGGATGACGTCCATGCGCGACACCGTCCGAATCCACGACGTGCACCACTGGGCGAACCACTTCCTCGAACGACTGGAGTCCGTGCCGCGCACGCGACGTCGACCTTCGTTCCCGCGGTGGCCGGGCATCACCAAGCTCGTCGGGAAGGCACAACGATTGCGTGCCGTCGCACACGATGGTGCGCGCTGATGCGGGTCGGGCTGATCGCACCAGCGTGGCTGCCGATCCCGGCTCCGGCCTACGGGGGCACCGAGACCGTGGTCGACACGCTCGCACGCGGACTGCGTGCGGCTGGGCACGAGGTCCTGCTCGTGTGCCATCCGGACTCGACGTGCGATGTGCCACGAGCGTCGGTGATCCCGGCCGCCGACACGGTGCGAATGGGGCGGGCCAGCATCGAGCTGGAACATGCGATCGGGGCCTACGAGCTGGTGCAGGGCTGCGACGTCGTGCACG
>JAYSLK010000453.1:0-1841 GCA_043725585.1 Actinomycetota bacterium | reverse complement strand
GATGTGGTCGCGATTCCTCGTCGACCTGCTCGCTCATTGGCCCACGTCGAACACGCGCTACATCCGCAGTGTCGAGGTGATGAACCCGCTCCGCACCCGAAAGGATGCAGCAGAGGTGGCCGCGCTCCAGGCGGCCGGTGCGGCCGCCGATCGTGTCGCCGCACAACTTCACTCGGGTGCGATCCCCTTGGTCGGTCGCACCGAGGCGCAGGTGTCCGCCGACATCTCTGCGCGACTCATCGCCGAGGGACACGATGCCGTGAACTTCGCGATCGTGGCCGCCGGAGCGAATGCCGCATCGCCTCACCACCACGCCGGCGATCGGCTGATTCGCGAGAACGAGATCGTGCTCACCGACTTCGGAGGCACGATGGCCGGTTACTGCAGCGACATCACCCGCTGCGTCTACACAGGGCAGCCCAGTGCTGAAGTTGCCGAGGCCTACGCGGTGTTGCACGAGGCACAGGCCGCTGGCGTCCGAGCTGGTGTCGTGGGGGCCGCCTGCCAAGACGTCGACCGTGCCGCGCGGGCCGTGATCGCCGATGCGGGGTATGGCGAGTACTTCATCCACCGCACCGGACACGGCATCGGCATGGAGGCCCACGAGGACCCGTACATGGTGGAGGGCAACGCCCAACCGATCGAGCCCGGCCACGCCTTCAGCGTCGAGCCCGGCATCTACGTTGCCGGCAAGTGGGGCATGCGCCTCGAAGACATCGTCGTGGCGACCACCGATGGTCCGCTCTCGATGAACGTCGCAGATCACGCCCTGGTGTCAGTCGGCTGACACCTTCACGAGCAGCTTGCCGATGTTGCCGCCTTCGAACATGAACTGCAACGCCTCGGCGTAGCGTTCGACGCCCTCGAGCACGGTCTCGGGCAACGACACGATCCCGTCGCGCACCCACCCGGCGAGCTCGGCGACCGCCGGGGCGATGAGGTCCGGCGTGTGGAAGTAGGCGAAGCCGGCCATCGTGGCCTGGCGCTCGGCGAGGCGCAGGTACATCGAGGGACCCGTCACGCGATCCATGTGGTCGTACTGCGACACGGCTCCGCAGATCACCACCCTCGCCCCCATCGCCAGGTTGTCGAGCACGTCGTCGAGGATCGGCACGCCGACGTTGTCGAAGAAGACGTTCACGCCGTGCGGGCACAGTTCCTTCAGGCGGGCGCGCACATCGTCGTTCTTGTAGTCGATGGCAGCATCGAAGCCCATGGTGTCGACGAGGTGAGCACACTTGGCGGGCCCTCCTGCGATGCCGATCACGCGGGCGCCGTCGATCTTCGCGATCTGGCCCGCCATCGATCCCACCGCTCCTGCGGCCGCCGACACCACGAACGTCTCGCCGGCGACCGGCCGACCGATGTGCCGCACGCCGACCCACGCCGTCACCCCGGTCGAGCCGGACAGTGCGCCGAGGTGCAGGCTGAGCGACCCGACCGTGTCGTCGATCGCCGCCAGGTGCGCGGGTTTCACGGTCGCGATGGTCTGGGCCCCCAGCCCTCCCTTCACCGCCTGTCCGACGTGCCAATCCTCCGCCGCCGACTCGATGATGCGCCCCACTCCGGTCGCTCGCACCACCTCGCCCAGTCCCACCTGCTGGTGGAATCCCTCGCCGCGCAGCATCGTTCGAGTGCCGGCATCGACCGAGAGGAACTCGACACCGACGCGCACCGAACCGGTCTCGAGTGGCGCCAGCGAGGTCTCCTCGACCGAGAAGCAATCGGCCGTCGCGACGCCGTCGGGGCGACGGGCGAGAACGACGCGGATGTTGGTCGTGGGGGAGGGGGGAACCGTGGTGGCCATGCCCCGATCGTTCCACAGAGCACCCATGTCGGCC
>JAYSLK010000452.1:0-6522 GCA_043725585.1 Actinomycetota bacterium | reverse complement strand
CTCACCTGACAGGCGCGGCGAACGCCCGCCACGCCCGCTCAACCATGACCGAACCGACCGGTGCCATCCCTCACGCGCGCGTCACCACGTCGATCTAACGCCGACACACACGCCTCGATTGCGACTTGTTCAACAGTCTCCTAGTGCCGCAGGTTCAGCCGTCGTAGAAGTACGGGTCGTGCAATCCGACGAGATCACGCCGTCGCGGGGTGTCTGCCCACGCGATGGCGTCGGCGGAGAGGTGATTGACCAGGTCGGTCGTGAGGATCCGCTGAGCGATGTCGCGCCGGCCGTAGTGAACCTGCAGGAACAGCCGGCCTCGTCCACCGCTGGCCGGAGTGCCGCGATGCCACGCGTCGCTGACGAACAACGCCACATCGCCGGCGGCGCCGTCGAGCAGGACCGGAGGACGTCCGTCGTAGGTGAGCTCGGGGTCGTGGATCCGTGATGAAGGGGCCAAACGGCCCGAGCGATGGCTCCCGGGCACGACCGCGGTCGGGCCGTCGGGGGCCCGACACTCGCGCAGCAAGAGGTGCGCACCGATCGCGAAGACCGGGTACGGGATGCGATCGTCCCACGGCACGTCGGCGGGTCGCGGCACGTGCGGTCCGGCATCACAGTGCCAAGGGCCACCGGCGAAGTCGGGCGTGTTGTGCCACAGGGTGTTGGCGATCACATGGCAGTCGTCACCGAGCAACGGCTCGATTGCGGCGAGGATCCGCGGATGACCCATCGCTCGGTGAGCGGCCTCGGATCGGTTGAGCATGGCATAGCGGAACTCGTCGCGATCGGACCGCGCTCGCTCCGCAGGATGCTCGCGGAACACTCGGTCGGACTCGTCGCTCAGCTCGCCGATCTCGTCGGCAGACAACACGCTCCGGATCACCGCGTAGCCGTCGCGCTCGAGATCGACGGCTGCCGGAGACACATCGTCGAGCGACGTCGGCAGCAGCGCGAGGTTCTTGCCAACTCGTCGGATCATCCCGCGAGGCTACGCAACGACGGGGAGGCGCAAAGCGTCGGGGCGCACCACCACCGACCTGCGAAGCTGGCGCAATGGCGATCGAGTACCGCACACCCGACGAAGCCGAGTGGCCCGACCTGGTGCGGGCCGATGCGCGCGGCTTCGGATGGGTGCCGACGCAGCAACACCTCGACGAGCGGCGGCCTCTGATCGATCTCGATCGGTTCCGGATCGCCGTCGACCGGGGCCGCATCGTGGGCGTGGTCGGCGCATTCGCCTTCGATGTCACATTGCCCGGGGGCGCCGCCGTTCCAGCTGCGGGCGTGACCTGGGTGGCGGTTGCCGCCACCCATCGTCGGCGGGGGATCCTCACCGAGTTGATCGGTCGAGTGCATGCCGATGCTGCCGAACGGGGCGATCCCGTCGCGATGCTGTTCGGCAGCGAGGGTGGGATCTACGAGCGCTTCGGATACGGCATCGCGTCGACGATGCGGTTCATCGACATCGACCGCCGGTCGGCCCAGCTCCGATCCGGCCTGCCGATCGACGCCGGCTCGGTCGGCTACCTGGACGGCGACGACGCCCGCGACCACCTCGCCACGACCTGGGAGAGGTACCGACGTACCCGCGGCGGTGAGATCTCGCGGCACGCGGTTTGGCACGATGCCGTGCACGTCGAGCGTGAGCGGCCATCCGACGGCTTCAGTGCCACTCACCACCTTGCCCACGCCGACGGCTACGCCGCCTACCGCATCAAGGAGAAGTGGAGCGGTCGCCCGGAGAACACGATGGACATCGTCGAGTTCGCCCCCGTCTCGGCGCAGGCGCACCTCGATCTGTGGCACGTCCTGCTGGGTGTCGACCTCGTGACGTCGATCACGGTGCGGAACCTGCCACCGGACGACCCGCTGCCGTACCTGCTCACCGACGTCCGTCCATTCGGCACGTCGGTGATGAAGGACGGGTTCTGGGCGAATGCGCTCGACCCCGCGATCGCCTTCGGCGCCCGAACCTATGGCACGACGGACCGCTTGGTGGTCGAGGCCGACGGGGTGCGGTGGGCGATCGAGTCGGATGGAACGGACGCATCGTGTCGACGGGTCCGTTCGCGACCCGACCTCGTCACGGATGCTCCCTCGCTCGGCGCCCTCCTGTTCGGCGGCGTGCGCCCGTCGATGCTCGCCGGAGGTCGCCGGCTCACCGCCCGCGCCGATGATGTGCTGCGGCGCGCCGATGCGTTCTTCGTGGTCGGTCGGGCACCACACTGCTCCACCTGGTTCTGAGCGTGGTGCTGAGCGCGCCGGACAGGCTGCCCGAGGGTCGCTCGTCGCGAGGGCTCCGAGGATCCCCCTCGCTCGCTCCGTTTCGGTCGCGCGCCTTCTCGATCATGTGGTTCGGCGCGCTGGTGTCGAACATCGGCACCTGGATGGAGACCGTCGCGCTCGGCTACTACGTGGCCGACACCACCGGGAAGGCCTCGTGGTCGGCTGTCGTGAGCGCCGCCGGGTTCATCCCGGGTGCGATCGTCGGTCCCATCGGATCGGCGATGGCCGATCGCCTGCGGCGGCGTCGAGTGCTGATCGTCACCAACGCGATCGCTGCCGTGTTCGCCGTCGTGCTCGCCGTGTGGGTCGGGGGCGGAGATGCGACACCCATCGGGCTCGCGATCATCGGGTTCTTCGCCGGTGCCGTCGTGATGTTCGGCTTTCCGTCGTTCCAGGTGTCGCTGCCCGACCTCGTGCCGCGCGAGCACCTCACCGCGGCGATCGGGTTGTCGAACGCGCAATGGAACCTCGGCCGGATCATCGGACCGGCATTCGCCGCACTCGCGATCGCGATCGGGGGGATCGAGACCGCGTTGTGGTGCAACGCGGTGAGCTTCCTTGCGGTGATCGTGGCCGTCTCGATGGTGCGCCTCCCGGGCGGCAAGGGTGAGCGTCGCCCGGTGTTCGCTGCGCTGGGCGACGGCGTCCGATTCGCGCGCTCGAACCCGGCGATGCGGCGGATGCTGGTGGTGATGATCGCCGTCATCGCAATCGCATCCCCGTTCATCGCCTTCGTCTCACAGGTCGCGACGAACGTGTTCGACGGCGACGAGACGGCGACATCCGTACTGGTCACGTGCCAGGGCATCGGCGCGGTGACCGCCGCATTCACCCTCGGCGCGATGACGAAGCGCTGGGGAAGTTGGCAGCTGATGGCCGGTTCGGCGGCAGCGCTCTGTGTCGCGCTCGTGGCCTACGGGTTGGCACCCGTCTTCTGGACGGCCGCACTGGCGCTGGTGGTGGTCGGCCTCGCGTACGGCTATGCGTTCACCTCGTTCGCCGGGATCGCCCAGCGCGAGGCGCCGGACGAGATGCGCGGTCGGGTCCTCGCGGTCAACTCGTTCGTCCTCGGCATCCTGTTCCCGGTCGGCACCCTCGTGCAGGGAGCCATCGCCGATACCACCTCTCTGCGCGCCGTGACCGCCGGATCGGGTGTCGTGCTGGCAGCGGTACTGGTCGTTGTTCGTCCGCGACCCTTGCCGCAACACACCTGACCGAACACACCTGACCGAACACACGTGATGAACGGGCCCGAACGATGGTCGGTCGGCGGTCGGTCGTCAGGGGTGGACGATGGTGCTCGGGTCGCAGTTGCTGCCACACACGGCGACGACCACTCGCTCACCGCGTTCGGGCACGTAGGCGCCGGACCTCAGTGCGGCCAAGGCCGTCGCCCCGCCAGGCTCCGCAATCAGCCGAAGCTCGTCCCACAGCACGCGCTGGGCAGCGCGGATGTCGTCGTCGGTGACCACCACCGCCTGGTCGACGAAGTGGCGCACGACCGACCAGGCGACCGAACCGAGACGTCTGGCGCCGAGGGAATCGCTGGCCACGCCGCTCACCTCGACATCGAGGAGCTCGCCGGCCTCCAGCGCCGCTGCGAGGCAGTTGCTGGTGACGGGCTCGACGCTCACGATCTTGCGTGTGTCGCGCACCCACGCTGCCTGACCCGCGGTGAATCCACCACCACCGGTGGCCAACAGCAACGTGTCGTAGCTGTCGAGCTGATCGCCGAGCTCGGCCGCCATCGTGCCCTGGCCGGCGACGACGTCGATGTCCTCATAGGGATGAATCAGCAGCGCCCCGGTCTCGTACCGGTGGGCGTTCGCGGCCGCCTGAGCGTCGTCGTACAGCCCTTCGACCACGTGCACGGTCGCACCGAACGACACGATGCGGTCGCGTTTCATCATCGGGCTGGTGGCCGGCACGAAGATCTCCGCCCGGTAGCCCAGTCGGCGCGCCGCGTATGCGACCGCGGCGCCGTGGTTGCCGCCCGATGCCGCGACGAGACCCGCTTCCGGCACCCCGGCGCCGGCTGCTGCAACGAGGATCTTGTTGAACGCACCGCGCGCTTTGAACGATCCGGTGTACTGCAGCAGTTCGAGCTTCAAGGCCACGCCATGCGTGAGGCCCAACTCGCCGGGTCGCGTGGAGATGATCGGCGTGCGTCGCAAGAACGGCGACAGCCGTGCCCGCGCTGTCGCGATCATGTCGGGGGTGACGAGTGGCTCCGGCAGCAGCTGAGCGGGAGAGTCGGCGGGGTGCACGCCGGCGACACTATCGCTGGTGCTCGGTCGGGCACGGCCGGTCGCATCGCGACGAAGTGTCGGCGCCACACTGGCGACGCCGCATCCCCTCGGGTGAATCGCGGAGGGAGATGTAGCGTGAGATCCATGTCCGACGCCACCTCTGGTACCACCCCTGCTGCCGGCACCCCGGTCGATGTGAAGCCCCGCAGCCGCGATGTCACCGACGGCATCCAGAAGGCTCCCGCCCGGGCGATGCTGCGCGCCGTGGGCATGACCGACGCCGACTTCGTGAAGCCGCAGATCGGCCTGGCGAATGCATGGAACGAGGTCACGCCCTGCAACATGACCCTGCGCAAGCTGGCCCAGTGTGCGAAGCAGGGAGTGAATGCGGCCGGCGGATTCGGCATGGAGTTCGGCACGATCACGGTGAGCGACGGGATCAGCATGGGCCATGAAGGCATGCGCGCCTCGCTCGTCAGCCGCGAGGTCATCTGCGACTCGGTCGAGACGGTGATGCACGCCGAGCGTCTCGACGGCTTCATCGGCCTGGCCGGATGCGACAAGAGCATCCCGGCGATGCTGATGGCGGCGGCCCGCCTCGACCTGGCCAGCGTGTTCGTCTACAACGGCTCGATCATGCCGGGCGAGCACCACGGAGCCGCACTCGACATCACGAGCGTGTTCGAGGCGGTCGGAGCGTGTGCGCTCGGCAAGATCACCGAGGAAGAGCTCGGCGAGATCGAACGTAGGGCGTGCCCCGGCGAGGGTGCGTGCGGAGGCATGTTCACGGCGAACACGATGAGCTCGATCGCCGAGGCGATCGGCATGTCGCTGCCCGGTACCGCGTCTCCGCCGGCCATCGACAGCCGTCGCGAGGACGACGCCCGCCGGGCCGGCGAGGCCGTGGTGAACCTGATCAGGCTCGGCATCACCCCGCGGATGATCATGACCAAGCCCGCGTTCGAGAACGCGATCGCGATCACATCGGCTCTCGGCGGCTCGACCAACGCGGTGCTGCATCTGCTCGCGTTGGCGAACGAAGCGGGTGTGGAGCTCGAGCTCCAGGACTTCAATCGCATCGCAGCCAAGGTGCCGCACATCGCCGACATGACGCCGGGCGGTAAGTTCCACATGAGCGATCTCGATCGTGTCGGCGGCGTGCCGATGGTGCTCAAGCATCTCCTCGATGCCGGACTGCTCCACGGTGACTGCCTCACGGTGACAGGCAAGACCATGGCCGAGAACCTGGCCGACATCGATCCGCCGGCCCCCGACGGCGTGGTGGTGCATCCACTCGATGCGCCGATCCACTCCGAGGGCGGCATCGTCATCCTCACCGGTTCGCTGGCGCCCAAGGGCGCGGTGGTGAAGGTCGCCGGGCTCACCCAGGAGCAGAAGCAGTTCGAGGGCATCGCCCGCGTCTTCGACGGCGAGGATGGCGCAATGGCCGCGATCCTGTCCGGCTCGATCCAGCCGGGGACGGTGCTGGTCATCCGCTACGAGGGCCCGAAGGGTGGGCCGGGCATGCGCGAGATGCTGGCGATCACCGGAGCACTGAAGGGCGCGGGCCGAGGAGCCGATTGCGCGCTGATCACCGATGGTCGTTTCAGCGGCGGCACATGGGGCTTCTGCATCGGCCACGTGGCGCCGGAGGCTGTCGACGGTGGGCCGATCGCGTTCGTGCACGACGGCGACGTCATCCGCGTCGACACCCATTCGCTCACCCTCGATCTCGTGGTCGACGACGGCGAGATCGCCAGGCGTCGCGCCTCGTGGCAGCCCAACCCGCCTCGCTACACCAGCGGCGTGCTCGGCAAGTACGCCAAGCTCGTGCAGGGCGCCGAGACCGGCGCGATCACCAACACCCTCTGAGTCTGTCGGATCAGTTGCCGAGCGGCCATTGGTCGCAGGTCGCGTGGTACGGGGTGTCCTCGCCGATGTAGTCAGCCCACTCGGATGCCGTGAGGTTGCGGCCCGCTGCCCG
>JAYSLK010000451.1:0-3543 GCA_043725585.1 Actinomycetota bacterium | reverse complement strand
TGACTCTCTTCTGCATGAAGTGTCCCCCTTCAGAGTGGACCGACCACCCTGGTCGGACCGGTGACGTCGAGGCGTGGGGGCCCCTGCTCGGCACGCCGCGCGGTGACCGCTCGGCTGCTCTGAGAATCCCCCCGGATCGACGTTTGTAGAAGTCTCCAACAAATGCGAGCCGTTTGTCAACGACTCGCGGAAATTTTCCGAAGGGTGCCGAGAGGGTCGGCCAGCACCTGCTCGAAAGCGAGCTCGGCAGCCCCCACCAACGGCGCATCGCTGCCGAGTGCCGAGACGACCACCACCAACCCTCGCCGCGACGACTCGAGGGCTCGTCGTTCGATCTCTGCATCGACACGCATTCGCACATAGGGGTACACCCGCCCCAGCAGTCCACCGAGCACGACCATCGACGGGTTCAGCACGTTGATCATTCCGGCGATGCCGATGCCGAGCCAACGTGCCTGAACGCCGAGGGCCTCGAGCGCCAGCGGTACTCCTCGGTCGGCGTCGGCGAGGAGCGCTTCGACCGCATCACGACCTCCGTCGGGCGAGCGGCCACTGCGTTCGAGCAGGGCTCCCTCCCCGATCTCCGTCTCCCAGCACCCCACCGACCCGCATCGGCACGGCCGCCCGTCGGGGTTCACCGGCACGTGCCCGATCTCCCCGGCGAAGCCGGCAGCGCCGGTGACCGGTTCGCCTGCGCTCACCAAGCCCCCGCCCACGCCGACCTCGCCCCACACGTACAGCACATCGCGTTGGCCTGCGGCAACGCCGCGGCGAACCTCGGCGAGCGCGGCCAGGTCGGCGTCGTTCGAGACGACGACTTCGATCGTGGTGTCGAGGGCACGCTGCAAGCGGGCGCCGAAGGCCACGTCGTGCCAACCGAGGTTGGGAGCGATCGACACGCTGTTGTCGGTGCGATTCACGAGACCGACGACGCCCACGCCGATGCCGAGGATGCGACACCCCGGGTCGAGTCGGCGCTGCAGCCGTCGGACGATGGTCACGATATCGTCGATCGTCGCGTCGACGGCGACCCGCTCGCGAGGTCGGTCGATGCGCTCGCTGTGCAGGATCACACCGCCCAGGCCGACCACCCCGACGGCGAGGGAGTCGACGGCAACGTCGACGGCGATCGCGACGTTTCGATCGGCGACCGTAGCGGCCACGGGCGACGGTCGACCCGGGTTCCCATCGGACGCAGCGCGCTGTTCGATCACCAGGTCGGCCTTCACCAACTCGCCGACGAGTGCCCCGATCGCACTGCGGGTGAGCCCCGAGCGGGCGACCAACTCCGACCTCGAGGCCGGGCCGTGGAAGTGCAGTTCACGGAGGATGGTCGCGAGGTTGGCGCTGCGCACCGTCTCGCTGCGAACGCCAGTCGCGGTCGGCGATGAAAACGCAGCACGCGTGGGCGACACGGTTGACATCAGGCTGACCCCCTCTGGCTTGCTCCGTTGGCTTGCTCTTCTGGCTTGCTCTTCTGGCTCGTCCGCCCGACCGTGTCGAACCGCCGTGTCGAACGAGGCGACCTAGTTTGTCATCTTCGCCGACAAACGTCGAGGGTGGATCGCGATCGTCCTGCGCGAGGGCGCGATGACGGTTCGTTCAGCGGCGCCACCCGGTGTGACGAGTGCCGTCCGGGTCGACCGCCCAGGAGGCTGCCGCTGCCCAGGTGTCGTCGTACACCAGATCGCCGATCGGCCGACGTCTCACGGGGCCGTGCGCTCCCGCCGGCCGACCCAGCGTGATGCACGCCGACAGTGCGATCTCGTCCGGGATCTCGAGCAGTTCGCGCAGCTCGGTCTCGACCATCTGGTGCCACATCGTCAGCGCGCCTCCCCAACCGAGCGCTCGGGCAGCGAGCAGCAGGTTCTGACAGGCCGGATACACCGAGGCCCCCTCGTACGGGGTCGGGTCGCGGTAGCGCTCGAGGCAGACGATCACGATGACCGGGACCGCCTCGATGTGGTCGACGTAGTGCTGCATCGTCGCTGCCGTACGAGCCTTCGCTGAAGTGGGGTCGACCGATGCGGACTCGTCGTAGCCGTCGGCCCGGCGCTTGGCCGCCCAGCCCGATCTGAACGAGGCACCGAGCAGCTTCTTGGCCTCCCGGGCCCGAGGGCCGTCGCGGAGCACGAGGAAACGAAACGGCTGACGGTTCGAGCCGCTCGGAGCGCGCGACCCGTGCCACAGGATCGACGACAGGTCCGCGTCGGGGATCGGTTCATGTGTGTAGCGCCGGATCGCCCGTGTGGTGGCCATCACCGTGAGGGCATCTTGCGCCATCGCCGGTTCGCCGACGGCGGAACCATCGCTCCCGACGGCGTGGTCGGACATCGTTCAGCGACCGGTGAAGTTCGGTGGTCGCTTCTCCATGAACGCGGCCACACCTTCCTTGAAGTCGTTCGTTCGCATCAACGGCAGCAGTTGCAGGAACACGTGGTGCACGTTCTGGTCGAACGTCTCGGTCTCCGCGGCCCGCATCATCCGTTTGATCGCGCGGACGGCCAACGGCGCGTTCGCCGCGATCTCGCTCGCGAGCGATGCGACACGGTCGGCCAGATCGTCGGGGGCCACCACGTGGTTCACGAGACCGAGTTCGAGCGCCTCGGCCGCCGACAGCGTGCGACCGGTGAATGCGATCTCCGCTGCCTTGGCGTATCCGACCATGCGGGGCAACAACCACGTACCGCCGCTCTCCGGGAGGATGCCGCGCTTGGCGAAGCCAGGGGCCAACTTGGCCGTGGCCGACGCGACTCGGATGTCACATCCGAGAGCGATGTCGAAGCCGTAGCCCGCGGCCCCTCCGTTCAGCGAACAGATCGTCGGGGTGTCGAGACCGTGCAACACGATGGGCGGGGCGTTGCGGATGTCGAACTCGCCCGGGTTCGAGTCAAGGCTTCCGAGGCCCCCGAGGCCTCCACTCGACGTGGCCATCTGGGCCTGCAGGTCGAGACCGGCACAGAACGCCCGACCGGCACCGGTGAGCACGATGCACCGAACCTCACGAGCCTGGTCGGCTTCGAGCAACCGTTCCGACAGCTGGTCGAGCATCGCTCCCGAGATGGTGTTCATCCGCTCCGGAGCGTTGAGGGTGATCGTCGCAACATGATCGGCGACCTCGTACAGCACTTCGTCCGACGGCGAGCTCATCACCACACCGTAGCCCGCTCCCCCTTCCGTGAACGGCTCGTGACACCCGTGTGGCGGGTCCATGATCGCTCCGCGCTACATCGGGCCGGCCGGCCGAGAACCTTCGAATACCTGCGGCGATGCTTGGCGAAGGGACCGAAATCCGTTTAGGCTGATCGCCTTCACATCCTGCCGGGCGTCGCCCGGCGGCATTACATCCGTCGGGCCTCGGCTCGACGGTCTCCTAGGGGGAGAAACACATGCAGAAATCCCGAGTGCGCCGCGTGGGCGCATTGATCGTGGGTCTGTCGCTCGTCGCGGCAGCCTGCGGTGACGACGAGGAAGAGTCAGTCGCGACCGAGCCGGCAGCGGTGACCACCGAGGCCCCTGCGGCCGCGACCACCGAGGCCCCTG
>JAYSLK010000450.1:0-9763 GCA_043725585.1 Actinomycetota bacterium | reverse complement strand
CACCGACAACCGGGGCGTGCTCACCGAACGGGTTGGCACGCTGAGCAACGACTTCTTCGTCAACCTGATGGACCAGGACACGGTGTGGTCTGCCGCATCGGGCGCTGAAGACACGTTCGAAGGCCGTCACCGCTCCAGCGGCGAACTCAAGTGGACCGGTAGTCGCAACGATCTCGTGTTCGGTTCGAATTCGGTACTGCGGGCCATCGCCGACGTCTATGCAGCCGATGACGCTGGCGCCAAGTTCGCCAAGGACTTCGCCGCCGCATTCGCCAAGGTGATGAACGCCGATCGCTTCGATCTCGCCTGATCACCACGACCTGAGGCCTTCCAACTGAGCCCGGTCTGAGCCACATCGGTGGTCAGACCGGGCTCCGTCGTCTGAGCGTCGGAAAGGACAGCACAGGAGACACTCACCCATGCCCGATGTTGACTTCGTCAGCATCCGCTACGTCGTCGATGACGTCGCCGCGTCACTCGCTTCCCACACAACACACCAGCGTTCGCGGACGTCGCCCGCGGTCACCTCCGACTGCTCCTCAGCGGCGAAGGACGGGGCGTCGGCACGTCACGTCCGGTCATGACGGATGACCGGACGCCACCATCGCAGCGCCGTTGCCGATCCTCCTCGCGATTGCCGCGGACGAAGCGCGTTCGAGTGTGTGCGATTTAGTCGTGCACACTTGACTTTCCTGTCGCCGCGGCTCACAGTTGCGGTGGCTCGGGGGTCGAGCCACACGAACGAGGGGAAGTCCCATGGCTGACACGGCTGAGACGATCTATGACCGAGTGGGCGGGTACGCCGGTTTCACGCGGATCGCCACCGACATCCTGAAGCTGCATCACGCCAACCCGGTGCTCGAGCGTCGGTATGGCAGCTCGCCCAAGGGCGACGCTGAGTTGACCACGCTGGTTGCCGAGCTGTTGTCCTCGGTCACGGGCGGGAGCGAGACCTACACGGGCATGAACATGCACGACGCACACAAGGGGATGAACATCAACCACGAGGAGTTCCTCGAGGTACTCGCCGACATCTCGAAGGCGTTGAAGATGAACGGTGTCGACCAGGCCGACCACGACGCAATCATGAACCTGAACTTCGGTCTCATGGGAGAGGTTCTGGCCCACTGACCGACGGCGGGGCATGGAACGAACGACTGGTTCACCCGTGGCCATTGTGGAGAGCGTCCGACGTTGGACGCCTATCGTGCTGTGATGGCGACCGACGAGAATCTGCGATTGGAGCATCAGCTGTGTGTTGCACTGCACGCTGCAACCCGAGCCATCACCGGCTGCTACCGCCCGTTGCTCGATGAGATCGGGCTCACGTACAGCCAGTACGTGGTGATGCTGGTGTTGTGGGAACACGAGACGATGGTGCTGCGTGACCTTGGGGCCGTCGTTCATCTCGATTCCGCAACGCTCTCGCCGATGCTCAAGCGACTCGAACGTTCCGGACTGGTGACACGTGAACGCAGCGATCACGATGAACGGTTGCTCCGCGTGACGATCACCGAATCAGGCCGCGGTCTTCGGTCGCGTGCCAGCGCAGCACAATGCGCTGTGGAACGAGCGACCGGTCTCGACGGAACGGCGCTCGCCGCCTTGCGGGACCAACTCAATGACATCGCTGCCCGTACACGTTCTGCGCGGGCTGCCGTCTAGCGGCACCGCACCGAAGCGACTGCGGCCCGTGCGCTGGGACGCCGTCGTACTGGTTCCCCGAGGACCAGTACGACCAGCGTGCCGACCAGGAGCCCTACTGAACTCAGCATCGCGTGCAACAACACCCTCCTCGGAGACAGCGTGCATTGTGCCCACGCGGCACGCTTGGTCGCTGTTCGCCGGCGCGCGTCCGCGTCAGTCAGAAGGTGATGACACGATCCGTTGCGGCAATGAGCCCGGCAACGTCGGTCGGCGTCGCCCACGTCCCGTTCACGGTGGCAAGGTCATCTTCGGTTACCCCACGGGCAACGGCGCAACCCTTTCAAACGTGAATCAAAACGGATCGTTCCACGGCTTTCGCGACGAGGTCGCGCAGCGCTGGGACACCGACACCTTCGAGACCGTCGTGCACCTCGGGCCTGAGCACCTCGGCCGCATCGCCGACGAGAACGAGACGCACCGTCTGCCCCGACTCGAGCGATCCGTTGACTGCGAGATGCCAGGGAATCGACGCCCGGGTCGCGTCGGACGACCCGCTGGAGGAGATGTAGAGCACTTCCATGGCCACACCGTAGCGCGCCCCTGCGTCGCCTCCGGACGGCCCTCTCGACACCGGTTGATTTGCCTCCCACGACCGGTCGCCTCGGAACATCGGCCCGAAGGCCAGCGGTTGCGTTCACGACGGATGCGACGCCCTATCCGTCGAAGGCGAACAGCTGCCAGGTGCCGGGAATCCCCTTCAGTTCGTGCTCACCCCAGGTCGGGAAGCCGATGCCAGAACCAGCCACGAGGTCGGTGACGGTGCGAGATGCCGAGACCTCGCCCGGACTTGCGAGGGCTCACCCGGGACGCGATGTGAACGGCTACGCCGCCGATGTGCTCAACGTGATCATTCGAGAGTAGGCGCAACGGTTCGAAGGGATTGACGACGTGACGGAGATGTTCGGTCGACCTTGGCGGCCGGGCTCTACGGGCGGTTCGAGCAGCCCGCTGCGGGCGCCGATGCTCGGGCTCTGCCTACGCACCCTTGATCGCCAAACCGCTCATGCGTGTGACCGCGACTCTGATCGTCTGTGGATTGTGTTGACGCTCGTCGCAGCACGCGCGAGTTTGACCCCGGCAAACAACCGGCGCCCAACACCTAGAACGGAAACCATCATGGAGTCGTCACTCGCAGCCGCACGTGTGTTGGAGTCGGTCGACGCAATGACCGACTCGATGGTTCGCGCGGTATCGACGCTCGTGCAGATCCCCAGCGTGAGCGGAACCGACGCCGAGAACGACGCCCAGTTCCACATGTTTGCGCTGATGCAAGAAGGCGGACTCGACACCGATCTGTGGCAGATCGACCTCGCCGACATGTTTGCCAAGCCCGACTTTCCGGGCGTCGAGGTCGATCGCCGCGAGGCATGGGGTCTCGTCGGTCGACTGCCGGGCGCTGGCGACGGCCCGACGCTGATGCTCAACGGGCACGTCGACGTCGTGCCGATCGGCGATTCGAACGCATGGACGTTCCCGAGCTTCGACGGCTCGATCCGCGGCGGTGACCTGCACGGCCGCGGTTCGTGCGACATGAAAGCCGGCCTGATCGCCGCCCACTGGGCGATACAAGCCATTCGGTCATCTCGCCTCCGACTGCGCGGCGACCTGCTGCTTGCCAGCGTGCAGGGCGAGGAGGACGGCGGCCTGGGCACCTTCGCGATGTTGCAGCGCGGTTGGCGGGCCGAGGCATGTCTGATCCCAGAACCGACCAATCTCGATGTCGTCCCCGCGAACGGCGGCTCGCTGACGTTCCGGCTGCGCGTGCACGGCCACGCGACGCACGCATCCCGGCGCACCGAAGGCATCAGCGCGATCGAGAAGTTCTGGCCGATCTGGAAGGCACTCGGTGAGCTGGAGACGTGCCGCCACGCACATGTGGATCCAATGGCAGCTCGCTGGAAACTCGCCCACCCTCTGTCGATCGGCACCGTCCATGCAGGCGACTGGGCATCGTCGGTACCCGACCTACTCATCGCCGAAGGCCGCCTCGGTGTCGCGCTCGACGAGCCGGTGGAGAACGCTCGCATCGAGTTCGAGGCCGCAATCGCCGCGGCGTGCCAGGCCGACGAATGGCTACGCGATCACCCAGTGGACGTCGAATGGTGGGGCGGTCAGTTCGCGTCCGGGCGGCTGCCCGCTGACAGTGATCTGGTCGACCGAATGCAACGCGCCCACAGCACTGCCAGTACACAGCGGCCGCACGAGGTGTGGGCCGCGCCGTACGGGAGCGACCTGCGACTGTTGATCGGACAGGCCGGGATTCCGACGCTGCAGTACGGCCCCGGCGACGTCGCCCTCGCCCATGGCCCCGACGAACTAGTGCCCGTCGCAGACATCGCCATCACCGCCCGGGCACTGGCACTGATGGCACTCGACATCTGCGGCATCGCCGACTGACAACACGACACACGACACACGACACATCCGACGATGCCCACGCTGGCTGCGGGCCCGGGTCGGCCGAGTTCGAAACCGCCCTACGTCCAGTTCGTCACGGCGAGTCAATCGGCGACAAAACCACCGAGAGCCTCCGCCAGACTCAGGGCGGTTCAGTCGGCGTCGTGGTGCGGCCCCTGCGAGGCGCCCTTGATCAACCGCGCAGCGTCGCCGGGCGCATCTCGAAGCTGAGGTGGGAACACGGGGACGCGAGGGCTACGAACGACTCGTCGCCGAGCTCGACGAGATGGTGTGAGACGTCACGGAAGTCCCCTCGTGTACGTCGGCGCCTGGAAACACCACCTCGGGATCTACCTGATCCCCCGACCTCCGGCCGACCTCGAAGCCGACATCGCTCCGTACCAAGTGGAGATCAACGATGTACCGCGTCTATCTCGGACACGTTCCCCTCGCTGACGCACATCGGGCAGCCCGGATCGAGCTCGCAGGGTCAAGAGCTTCAGTTCGGAAGTTCATCGACGCATTCCGACCATCTCCTGTGGCGTCGATCGTCGGAACCGAGTCGCCCGGATAGCAACCGGACCCGAGGCCGCACGGCGCTGCTCGACACGCTCGAGCGTGACGGTGCTGTCGCCAGCGGATGCGACCTGCGCGCAAGCCTTTACGATGTTGACGTGGGGTCGACGCGAGACCGGGGACAGCCGACGAGCGATTTGCAGCTCGCGGGCCAGGCGATGTCCACCGGCGACGTCGACGGGGCCATCGTTCACCTGTCAGCTGCGGTGCGCGGCCTGACTGATGTGGGCGACAACCGGCAGGCGGCCCTGGCGAGCGCACGTCTCGGCGACCTCTTCGCGAACATGCTTGGCAACAAGGTCGCGGCGCGCCCGTGGTACACGCGAGCCATCAGGCTGGTCGAGCACGAAGGGCCGTGCATCGAGCAAGGATGGGTCGCGATCGCACCGATGGGCTGCGACGTCGATGACTCGGCTCTGCTCCTCGAACGAGCGGATCTCGCTCTTGCGCGGGCTCGTCAATTCGGGAGCATCGATCTCGAGTTGAAGGCGCTCGCCGACGGAGGGCTTGCCCGGGTGCAGTTGGGCCGTGTGGTCGACGGCATGGAGATGGTCGATCAGGCCATGGCACTTGCGTGCGGTGGCGGGGCCGGGGACGCCGAGGTCGTCGGGAAGTCGATCTGCTCGTTCTTCACTGCTTGTTATCACACCGCCGACTTCGAACGTGTCGCAACATGGAGCCGTTTGCTCCGTGATCGCGGGATCGTGGGCAGCGCACCCGGACCGCCGGCATTCCTCAGCAGTCACTGCGACAGTGTGCAAGGGATGCTGCTGTGCCATCTCGGCAGGTGGACGGAGGCTGAGCGCGTGCTGATGGGCGCCTACGACGCGGTCGAGCGGGCGATGCCCGGTTCGGCTTGGCACCCACCGATCGCGCTGGCCGAGCTGCGCATCCTGCAGGGCCGGTTGGCCGAGGCCGAGGCGCTGCTGCTCGGCCGTGACGATCAGATCCAGGCGTTGCTCCCGACGGCTCGGTTGCACCTCGCGCGCGGCGACCTCGACCTTGCTCGTGCCACCGCCCGCCGCGGGCTGCGCGTCCTTGGCGATGATCGAGTACGGGCCGCGGCATTGCTCGGTGTGGTGATCGAGGCGGAGCTTGCCAATGGTGACGTAGCGGCAGCGGCTGCGGTGTCGCTGGAGTTGGACGGCGTCACGGCTGGCGTCGCGCTCCCCGCACTTCGCGCTGAATCGGCTCGCGTCCGAGCGTTGGTGCGAACTGCACAGGGTGATGCGGGTGCCGCCGTCGCGGCGCTGCAGGAGGGGCTCGACCAGCTCTCCGGAGTCGACCTGCCGCTGGTGACCGCGTCGCTGCACTTGGCCCTCGCTCGTCTGCAGGAGGAGCACGGGGATCGTGCCGGTGCCACGGTGGAGGCCCGAGCAGCGGGTGCGTTGCTGGCGCGACTTGATGTTGTGATCGGTGTCGGCGCCGCTGCTTTGCTCGAGCGGCTCGGGGTCAAAGCGTTACGGACCGGACCCGGCGTCGGATGCCGAGTCGCCACACTCCAGCGTGATGGCGCGTGGTGGACGGCCGGGTGCGGCGACACCCATGTTCGCCTCGGCAGCACCAAGGGCCTGAGCTACCTCGCCGAGCTGCTCGAGCACCCCGGCACCGAGCGTCATGCCCTCGATCTCGTCGACCGCGTCGAAGGTGTTTCCCCCTTCGACACCGGCATCGACCGCTGCCAGCTGGGTGATGCCGGCGATTTGCTCGACGCGCAGAGCCGGGCGGCCTACCGCCGCCGGGTGGCTGAACTCCGCGATGAGGTGGAGGATGCGTTGGCAGTCGAGGACGACGACAGGGCTGCCGCAACACAACGTGAGCTCGATGCCCTTGTGACGGAGCTGGCACGGGCATTCGGTTTGGGCGGTCGGAGTCGCAAGGCGTCCTCCACCATTGAAAAGGCCAGGCTCAACGTCACGAGAGCGTTGCGCGCCGCCGTGCGCCGGATCACCCAAGCGCTGCCCGACGCCGGCGCCGTGCTGGACCGCCGTGTGCGCACGGGTCTGTTTTGCGCCTACGAGCCACACCCCGACGACAGCGTCATCTGGACGGCTCAGTCCTGAACGGACAAGGGACGCTGCGTGCGGTGATCGTGTCAATGCACCATCGAGGGTCAGGCGCCGGCAAGGCGGGTGAGCAGGGTGCGCCGGTTGTGGGCACCGGTCTTGGCGAAGATCGATTTCAGGTGGTCCTGGACGGTGTGTTGCGACACGAAGAGCCCTTGCGCGATGGTGCGCGTGTCGGCACCTTGAGCGAGCAGGTAGAGCAGCTCGCTCTCACGTGGGGACAGGGCGTGGCTCAGGGCGAACACGCTCCTACGCTCCGATGGCGATGTGGGTTCGATGGTCACGCCAATGTCGTGGTCGGTTGATGGACCCTCGGCGTCCACACGCGCGGCCCGGAGGGTGAGCCACACGCCGCCACCGAGGTGAACGCGCGACATTGGGAGATGGTCGTCGATACGTGCTTCCACGGCGAGCAGTTGCGCCGCGACGTTGTAGGCCCCAGCGGGGACGGGCCGCCGGTCGCCGTCGGGCGGCACCAGGTTCCGCAAGTACCTGTCGGTCTCTGGCGTCTGTGCCTTCACCTCGAGCTCGGGGGACAAGACCAGCATCACCGGTCCGCTGCGCGCCGGTAATGGTGTGGCCTCGTCGAACGTGCGGGCCTGCCCTCGGCGCAGCGCTTCGGTGACAGGACTGACGATGGCGGCCAGGTGGTCGAGGTCGCGAACGCTGAAGGGCCCGGCAACCTCCGATCGCCACAAGTCGGCGAATCCCCAACAGCCATTCGCGTCGCGGAACACCAGCGACGCCACGTCAACCACGCCGTACTTCGACAGCACCTCTCGCCACAGGAAGCTGCGCTCCAATGCTCCTCCGGTCGCCAAGTGCAGGGTCGTAGCGCCGGCGTCGAGGCCCGTCCATCGATTCAGTTCGGTCAGGTACTTTGCCCGGATCAGACGCGGGAGGTCATGCAACGATGGTGTGTCTGCGAGAGGTGAGCTCCCGACCTCGGACTCGGGATCGGTCAAGAGCCACGCGTACCAGTCGAATCCGACCGAACGCCTGAGCTCGTCGATCAGCGCGACCCGAAACGCTCGCTCACCGACATGGTCACGGCACAGCCGCTCGACGCGTTCGGTCGCTCGCGTCGTCGGAGCTGTCATAGCGCGAATAGTACGAGATCCCCACCTTCCTGGGATATGCGTCGACAGGCGCGATCCGTACGGTTCGACCATGCCATCGCTACACATCGAGCACGCGATCACCGACATCGGAACGTGGGCCTCTGCATTTGCGGCCTTCGCGGAGATACGCCGCCAGGCAGGCGTCAGTGCCGAGACAGTTCGGCAACCCGAAGGTGACGACACCTTCGTGGTCATCGATCTCGAGTTCGACACGACCGACCAGGCTCACGCGTTCCTTCACTTCCTCGAGACGACGGTTTGGGCGGTTCCCGAGAACTCCCCGGCGCTGGCCGGCAGGCCCGAAGCGAAGGTCCTCATGCCCGTCGAGTTCACATGACCGGGCTGGCGGCAGCCGTCCTGACCCGCAGCTAACAAGCGTGCACGACGCGATGAAGCGCGCCCCTGGGCGAGGTGTTCAGCCCGGATTGAACAAGATCGGTCGGTTGTGAACGCCTTCAGAGTATGGACACACAAATTGACGAGCTCGCCGACGGGATCTACCGCCTCTCGACCTTCCTGCCCGAGTTCGCGCCTCCCGCCGGCTTCACCATGAATCAGTTCCTGATCGCCGCCGATGAGCCACTGCTGTTCCACACGGGGCCGCGTGGAATGTTCCCGGTCGTGGCCGAGGCGGTAGCCAAGATCGTGCCAGTCGAGTCGGTGCGGTGGATCACCTTCGGTCATGTCGAAGCCGACGAGTGCGGGTCGATGAACCTGTGGTTGGCGGCGGCTCCCGCGTCGCAGGTCGCCCACGGCGCCCTCGGATGCGAGGTATCCCTCGACGACATGTGCGACCGACCGCCGCTGCCGATGACCGACGGGCAGGTCATCGAACTCGGGGGCAAGCGCGTCCGTCACATCGACACCCCGCATGTCCCCCACGGGTGGGAAGCCCGGGTCCTGTTCGAGGAGACAACCGGAACGCTGCTGTGTGGCGACCTCTTCTCGCACCTAGGTGGCGGCGACGTAGCGGTGACCGAAGACGACCTCGTCGAACGAGCGATGGCCGCAGAGGAGATGTTCGGCTCGTCATCGTTGGCACCGAACACCTGTGATGTCATGCGTCAGCTCGGAGATCTCAATCCCTCCACGCTCGCCGTGATGCATGGGTCGTCGTTCCGCGGTGACGGTGCGAAGGCGCTCTACGACCTGGCTGCCGCCTACGAAGCGCGCTACTTCCGATCGGTGACCTGACCGCCGTAGCGGCAAATCAGCCTGCGCCGCCAATCCGGCACGATGCTCCAACGAGGACAAGTGACCCCGCGATGCTTCGATCGACGACGCGGTTCTCGACGCCACTCCACCGACTCGCCCGCGACGGGTTCGCGGGCCTGTCGCTCTCATCGGTCGCAGGGTTGAACACCAACGTGCTCTCGCTGTACGCGAAGGGCATGTCGACGGGCGACATCCAGGCCTACCTGTCCGACGCGTAGGGGACCGACATCTCTCGGGGACACGATCAGCCGGATCACGTGGCGATGGGCATCAACTTGGACGGCGAACGCGACGTGTGCATGTGGGTTGGCCCGACCGGTGGGGAAGGCGCCAAGTTTCGGATGGCCGCCTCACCGAGCTCCGGAGTGCGGGGATCGGGTACAGGCCGATGTGGTGTTTCCAGGCGCCCACGTACACCAGGTAGATGCAGCCGAAGGTGAACACGGGCATCTGATATCGGATGGATTGCTGCACGCCCGAGACATGGGTGGCGATCAGTCGGCGGATCGTGTCGAGCGCGTCGCGTGGTTGGTCGGAGAGGGCGGCCGCGTATGCGTCGACGGTGGTCGGGCCAGGCATGTGGCTAGTGCTCTGACCATGAACGTTCGCGCGTTATGCGGCGACGGGTCTGGGGTGGCCCCATCGTCGTTGGGCTTCGCCACGGATCTTGGCTCGGTGGCG
>JAYSLK010000449.1:0-4486 GCA_043725585.1 Actinomycetota bacterium | reverse complement strand
CCGAGATGCTGCCGCACATCGACCGGCTGCGGCTGATGGTCTACGACTGGAGCGTGTCGGCGCCCGGGCCGGTGTCGCCGCTGTCGTGGCAGGCCAACGTGATCAACGAAGTGAAGACGATCGTGCCCGCCGATCAGCTCAGCAAGGTGCAGATCGGGGTGAACGCCTACGGGCGCAGTTGGGCCACGGTCACGGGCGGCACCTGCCCCACGAACGCGTCGCTCGGAACGGTCGGCGTGCAGATGGAGAGCGCTCCACAACTCGCGCTCGACAACGGTGCCGTCCCCGTTCGCGACGCCTCTGGCGAGCTCCGCTTCACCTACGACATCATCTACACGGGCAACAAGACCGGACCGACACCGGCGCCACTGCTCCCCACCCCCAGCTCCTACGCGAACAGCACCTCGCCGATCGAGGCGGGAGCGTTGCGCCCGGCGCTCCGGCTGAACAGCAGCGGCAGCACCACCTGCTCGGTTCGGCGAACCGTGTACTTCCCCGACGAGTTCACGATCGTCCAGCGCACCAACGCCGTCATCCAGGCCGGCCTGTCGGGCATCTCCATCTGGGCGCTCGGCTACGACACGCCCTCGCTGTGGGCACCGCTGTCGGGCATCGACGTGCCCCGCGGGCCGGGCGGGCCGGCTCCGGTGGGTGCGCTCGACCGCGCGGTGATCAGCGGACCGAACGTGGTGGTGGGCGGTTGGGCGCTCGATCCCGAGTTCGATCTGCCGATCACGATCACGGTGTCGGTCACCAACCCCGGCCAGGGTCTGCAGATGAGTGGCCCGATCATGGCTCGTGACCTCCGGCCCGACCTCACCTCGTACCCGAGCCGCACACACGGGTTCAACGCGGGGGTAGCGATCGCTGCGGTCAGCGGCGCCCAGGTGTGCGTGCATGCACGCGGCTATGGCTTCGTAGCGGGTTCCGTGACGGTGATCGGCTGTCGCACCGTCTGACCGGCCATCCAGCAGCCCACGGTCTCCTTCTGCGTCCGATCGCTGATCGACGATGGTCCGAGTGCCAGCTTCCATCCCGGGGTGGCGCGTGGTACTCCAACGAAGCCTGTGCGACTCGATCGGGCGTGTGCGACTCGATCGGGCGTGTGCGACTCGGATGTGTGGCACTCGGATGTGTGGCACTCGAATGTGGTGTCTAGATTGCGACGTATGACCTCGAGCACGTCGGGCACCTCGAACGCTTCGGGATCTTCGGGATCTCTCGCGGCGGCCCGCGAGCTCACGCCGGCGCGGCGTCGGCAGGGCGACCGGTACGTCGTGACCGACGACGATCGCACCGCGTTTCAACGAAACGGGTATGTGCACCTTCCTGGCGTGATGAGCGCCGAGGAGATGGTCGACATCGACGCGGTGTACGAGCGGTTCATGCGCGGCGAGATCGCCGTGGCCGGCAAGGACTTCAACGACATGACGACCGGCGAGCACGGCACAGATCCGTCCGGGTACGCGGTCGTCAACGTGATGGTGCCTCGTCGCTACTTCCCCGAGTGGCAGGGCAACGTGTACGAGCGACGCGCCCAGTCGATCGCCGACCAGCTCTGCGGCGCGGGCATGACCATCGACTTCGATCAACTGCTCGCGAAGACGCCCGGTCGCGAAGACGCCATCTTCCACTGGCACCAGGACCAGGCGTACTGGATCGACACCGACGATCGCCGAACCGCCACCTGCTGGCTCGCCGTCGACGACTCGACCCTCGAGAACGGCTGCATGCAGTTCCTTCCCGGCTCGCACACCGAACCCGCGCGGCCGCATCGACCCCTGCACGGCGACCGCGGCGCGAGCCACACGCTCGTGACCGACCTTCGTCCCGACGACGTGATGCGCCCGGTCGAGATCCGACGGGGCGACATCACCGTCCACAACGAGGGTGTGCTGCATGGCTCCGGCGGCAACACCTCGGCGTCGAGCTATCGGCGCGCCTACATCGTCGCTCTCCGCGGCGAATCGACCGTGGCCGAGGAACGTCGGCGCGGTTTCACCCACAGTCACAACGATGCGAGCGACGTGCTCGAGGCGGTCGACGGACTTCACGCCTGAGCCGACGAGGACTCCACCCCGCGTCTGCAGCAACGAATGGCGACCAGAACGGCCGTCGTAGGCTGACCGAATGCCGATCGCCGACATCTACGCCCCGGACACAGCCCGATACGAATCGATGCCGTATCGACGCTGTGGGCGAAGTGGTGTGCTCTTGCCCGCCCTGTCTCTGGGACTGTGGCACAACTTCGGGCACGACCGCGGTCTCGCTACCCAACAGGCCATCTGCCGGCGCGCCTTCGACCTCGGCATCACCCACTTCGACCTTGCCAACAACTACGGCCCACCGTACGGAGCGGCCGAGGAGAACTTCGGTCGCATTCTGGCGATCGACTTCAAGCACCTCCGCGACGAACTGCTGATCTCCAGCAAGGCCGGGTACGACATGTGGCCGGGGCCGTACGGGAACTTCGGTTCGCGCAAGTACCTCGTCGCCTCACTCGACCAGTCGCTGCGGCGCATGGGTCTCGACTACGTCGACATCTTCTACTCGCACCGAATGGATCCCGACACGTCCATCGAAGAGACGGTGGGTGCACTCGCGTCGATCGTGCAGCAGGGCAAGGCCCTCTACGTGGGCATCTCGTCGTACGACTCCGAACGCACCCGCCTCGCCGCACGGTTGTTGGCCGAGCTGCGCGTGCCGCTGCTCATCCACCAGCCGTCGTACTCGATGATCAACCGCTGGATCGAGCGTGACGGCCTCCTCGACACCCTGCAGGACGTCGGCGCCGGCTGCATCGCGTTCTCGCCGCTGGCTCAAGGCATCCTCACCGACCGTTACCTCGGCGGCATCCCGAGCGACTCACGCGTGGCCACCGGTGGCGCGCTCAGTGAACAGGTCCTCACCGACACGACCATGGCCACGGTCCGCGCCCTGAATGACATCGCCACTCGCCGCGGCCAGACCCTCGCCCAACTCGCGCTCGTGTGGGCCCTCCGGGACCCGCGGATGACCTCGCTGGTGATCGGAGCGAGCAGCGTCCGCCAACTCGAGGACAACGTCGCCGCCCTCGCCGACCTACACCTGTCCGCCGAGGAGTTGGCTGCGATCGAGCCCTACGCCCAGGAGCACATGGCCGATCGCGGCTAAAGATCCGAGTGCCAGCGGACACCCCGGGGTGGCGCGTCGCACTCGGTTCGACCTCCTGGGACTCCGACGGACGGCTGGGACTCGGACGGACGGCTGGGACTCGGAGCGTTCCATTACCGGCTGGTAACCGTGCGCGCATACGCTGGCCATCAGCAGCGCACGTCAGGTGCGTCGTCTGGAGGAGGGTCTCGTCATGGCTGGTTCGTACATCGTCGCCGGAGCGCGCACGCCGATCGGCAAGATGAGCGGCGCACTCGCCTCGTTCAGCGTGGCCGAGTTGGGTGGATTCGCGATCAAGGCAGCCCTCGAACGCGCCGGCGTGTCACCCGAGGAAGTCGAACACGTCCTGATGGGCCAGGTCCTGATGGCCGGTCAAGGCCAGGTGCCGTCGCGCCAGGCCGCGGTGAACGCAGGCATTCCGATGAGCGTGCCCAGCGTGAGCATCAACAAGGTCTGCCTGTCGGGTCTGAACACGATCTACCTCGCCGACCAGATGATCGCGGCCGGTGAGGCCGACATCGTGGTGGCCGGTGGCATGGAGAGCATGACGAACGCGCCCTACCTCGCCCAGGGCGCGCGCAGTGGCTTCCGCTACGGCAACACCGAACTGGCCGACGCGATCATCAAGGACGGTCTGTGGTGTGCGTTCGACGCCTGCTTGATGGGCCTCGGCACCGAGCGCTACGCCGCCGGCAACATCACCCGCGATCAGCAGGACGAAGTGGCGATGAAGTCGAACGAGCGAGCCGCCAATGCGATCAAGGACGGGAGGTTCGCGGACGAGATCATCCCGGTGAGCATCCCCCAGCGCAAGGGTGAGCCGATCCTCGTCGAGACCGACGAGGGAGTTCGCCCGGGAACGACGATGGAATCGCTCGCCACGCTGAAGCCGGCGTTCGACAAAGCGGGCACCATCACCGCCGCCAATGCCTCACAGATCAGCGACGGCGGCTCAGCGTTGGTGCTGATGAGCGAGCGAGCGCTGAATGCCCGCGGCATCACCCCACTCGGTCAGGTCGTCAGCTACGGCATGGTGGCCGGGCCCGACAGCGCGTCGCTGCTGCAGCAGCCCAGCAAGGCGATCCTCAAGGCGCTCGGCAGGGTCGGCAAGACGACCAGTGACGTCGACCTGTTCGAGATCAACGAAGCCTTCGCCGCTGTCGGCATCGCCTCGATGGCCGACCTCGGCATCACCGACGAGACCGTGAACGTCAACGGTGGGGCGATCGCACTTGGGCACCCGATCGGCATGAGCGGCAACCGGCTCGCACTCACGATCCTGCACGAGCTGCGCCGGCGCGGCGGCGGCACCGGTGCAGCGGCGCTCTGCGGT
>JAYSLK010000448.1:0-3365 GCA_043725585.1 Actinomycetota bacterium | reverse complement strand
CTTCGACGTGATCGCCGATCCGCAGGCGCAGGCGAACGGTGCCTTCGTCGACATGACACCGCGCGACGGCGAGGCGCCCTACCGGGCGGTCAACGGCCCGGTCGACTTCGGCGGGCGCGGGTTCCGTCCTGGCCCCGTCCCGTCGTTGGGCGAGCACACCGCCGACGTGCTCGCCGAGCTCCGCGGCCGCTCCTGACACCGACCCGTGAGCGTCGCCCGCACCTGCTGCGGGTGCGGCTCACGGAACGTTGGTCAGAAGCCTTCGCCGTGGACGTGGTCGCACAGGCGTTCCTGGCCGTCGACGATCTGGCCCGCGCCCACACCTTCGAGGGCAGCGAACGGACCACAGCGATGCGGTGTGATCCACACGTGGATCATCGGGCTCGGCCGGAACTTCTGCAGACCCGCTCGGCAATTGCCCTGCCCATCGACCAGGCCCGCGACCTTTGGCGCATCGCCGGTCGTGAAGCAGAGGTTGTCGTGGATGTGCCACTGCATCAGCGCACCGCCCATGTCGGGAACGTCGTCGAGGGCCACATCGTCAGCCAGCATGTACATCGCACTCACCAGCTTCTTCGAACCGTCGGGCTGCGGCTCGTAGACCAGGCTCTCGGGCCGGTCGGGGTCGAGCACGACACCGTCGTTGATCCAGTCCCAGTTGATGAAGTGCTCGTGGCCGGTCCCTGCGTCGCCGATGCTGTGGAACCCAGCCTTCTCGGCCGTGCGGTAGTCGCTCCATTGCGGCAGGCGAACGAGCGTGACGGCGATCAGGTTCTCGGCCGCCGCCTGTTGCTCCGGCGTCACCCCTGGGGTGCCGCTGAGGTCGATCGGCTGGGTCGGATCGTACGGCTTGGGTTCGGGTGCGGCGCCGTGGTCGCCGTGAGCGCCGTGAGCGCCGTGGTCCTGGCACTTGTCGACGCGTTCTTCTTCCGACACCGAGGTCTGGCCGGCGCCGACGCCTTCGAGGGCGGCGAACACGCCACATTCGTGCGGCGTGATCCACACGTGCACCATCGGGTTGGCCCCGCCGCTGTTGACACCGCGAGCACAGGTGCCGTCAGCCTGGAGGATGCCGACCACGGCCGGGACACCGTTCACACGATCCCAGCACAGGTCGCCGTGGTTGTGCCACTGCATCAGCGGACCCGCCCAATCGGTGAGCGTCGGGTCGTCGGTAGGTCGTGCGCTGGCGATGTACATCGCTCCGGCGAGGATTCGCTCGTCGCCTTTCACGGTGTAGACGAGCGACTCGGGAGCCATGGGATCGAGCATCACGTCGTCTTGCACCAGGTCGTAGCGGATGTAGTGCTCGCTGCCCGTGCCGGCGTCGCCGATGGACGTGTACCCGGCCGCCTTCGCCGCCTCGATGGTGGAGAACTTGGGCAGTTCGCGAAGCGAACCCTCGATCAGCTTGGTCGCCCGCGCTTCCTGCTCGGGCGTCACACCTTCGACGCCGCTCACGTCGATCGGCTCGGCCGGATCCCACGGCCGGGGCCACGGGGCGAAGCCCTCGGCGACGGCGATGGTCGTCTCGGTACCGTGATCGTGCGCCGCCGAGTCTGTCGTGTCGGTGACGCCGGCTGCTCCGTTGCCGCCAGAGCCCGCTGCACCGGACGCGCCCGCAGCCGAGTCGTCATGGCTGTGGCCGTCTCCGGTGTGGCCGTCGCCGGTGTGGCCGTCGCCGGTGACGGGGTCGAGGGACGCGCCTGCGGCGGCGGCGGTGGTGTGGTCGTGGGCGGCGCCGTCGTGGCTGTGCAGGTGCGTGCCGCCACTCATCATGGCCGGCACGGTGAGCGCCAGAGCGGCGAGGCCGGGCAACATCAGGCGGGGCGGCCGGGCCTGATGCCAGCCCACCATGGCTGCAGCGAGCGCCGCTCCCACCGCGATCGTGCCGAGGAGGGCGCACGCGGTGTCGGCGAACTGCGGTGCCTCAGCGACCTCGAGGCCCTCGATCCACGAGATGCCCGTGATCCGCGTGGCGAGCCAACCCGCCACGGCTGCTGCGTTGACAGCGACGGTGCCGATGGCGACGGTCCGGCCGGGCCGCACGAGACCGAGCAACCCCGCGCCGAGCTGCAGCACCGCGATGACGACGAAGATCCGGGCCAGTCCGGGATGCTCAGCGTGGATGCCGATCGCCGCGGCGTGCACGGCGCCTGCGCCCAACGAGGCCATGCCCGCGATCGCGATGCCCGGCAGCCGGCGAACCTGGGCGACAGACGCAGTCGCGATCTGCGCACCGAAGCCGAAGCCGCCGTCAGTTGAATCGACCGCGATGGTCATGACCATGTCCCTCTGTTGCACGTCGTCCAGCCCAGGCAACGATGTGGCGCGACGTGGTGTGATGTCGTGTGATGTCGTGTGAGGTTATTCGGTCGTCGACCGCTTGTCGCTGCGGATGAGCCGACCGGCCCAACGACGCGAACCTTGGCTATCACGACGTGATCAGAGGACGTGGCCCGACGACGTCGCCCGAGGACGTGGCCACGACGACGTGGCCACGACGACGTGATCAGAACGCCGGCGGGCGCTTCTCGCGCAGGGCCGCGATTCCCTCGCGATACTCGGCGGTGCCCATCGCGTCGCCGAGCAGGCGTTGCGCCTCGTCGATCGCACCCGCCGGATGGTTGCTCAGCAGATCGGCATGGATCTGGCGTTTCGTCGTGCGTACGGCGTTGGGACCGACGTCGCGGGCGAGCACGCTCGCCGTGGAGAGGGCCATCTGCAGTGTCTGGTCGGCGTCGGCTGCCACACCGTTCCACATGCCCCAAGGCTCGGTTTCGGCGGGGGTGAAGACGCGGCCGGTGAGCAGCAGGTCGGACGCCCGTGTGACACCGATCAACCTGGGCAGTTGCCAGCTCATCCCGTACTCGGCAGGCAATCCCAGTTTCGGGGCGGCCGTGGTGCACCGTGCGTTGGCCGATCCGTACCGGAGATCGCAGAACAGCGCCAACGCCAGGCCCACCCCGGCGCACGCACCGTTCACCGCGGCGATGATCGGGAAGCGCATCGCGAACTGGAAGGCGAAGTCGGCGTCCCATTCGGGTCGGACCCCATACCCGGGCCGGGCGATGTCGGCCGCGAGCCCTCCGTCGTACGAGCCTCGCTCGGCGTGACCCGCAAGCGCCTCGCTGTCGCCACCCACGCAGAACGCCGGCGGGGTGCCGGTCACCACCACCACCCGCACCTCGGGGTCTGCATCCAGCACGCCGAGCACGTGCCGGTATTCGGTGTGCATCCTGCCCGTCCATGCGTTGTGGCGTTGAGGGCGATGCAGCCACACGGTGGCCACGTGACCGTCGATCTCGAACCTCGTCGCCCGGAGGTCGAAGTCGAGGTCGAGGTCGAGGTCGAGGTCGAGGTCG
>JAYSLK010000447.1:0-7213 GCA_043725585.1 Actinomycetota bacterium | reverse complement strand
TCGTGGCTCGTGCCGTCACCGTTCCTGCATCCCTTCGCCAAGCCCGCCAGGGAGACCTTCATCCGCATCGTGCGGGGCGACGGAGCACTCGTGTGGGACAGCGACGGCAACGAGCTCGTCGACGGCATGGCCAGCCTGTGGTACTGCGCCGCGGGTCACGGCCGTGGCGAGATCGCCGACGCGATCTCGGCCCAGGCCCGCGAGATCGCTGGGTACAGCTGCTTCGATCCCTTCACCAACGAGCCTGCCGAGCGGCTGGCGGCCGAACTGCACGAGATCGGCCCCATGGTCGACAACCGGGTGTTCCTGTGCTGTTCCGGCTCGGAGGCCGTCGACTCGGCCATGAAGCTCGCCCGCATCGCCCATGTGCAGGCCGGTCAACCGCAACGCAAGCTGATCATCAGCCGCACGCGGGGCTATCACGGCACGAACTACGGGGGCACGAGCGCTCAGGGCATCGCACCCAACCGCGAGAACTTCGGACCGTTCGTGGCCGATGTGGTGCAGGTTCCGGCCGACGATGTGGAGGGGCTCGCGTCGTTGATGGCCCAGCACAGCGACACCGTCGCTGCCGTGCTCACCGAACCCGTCCAGGGCGCAGCAGGCATCTACCCGCCGCAGGAGGGGTACCTGCAGTCGCTGCGCAAGCTGTGCGACCAGCACGGGGCCTACCTGATCTTCGACGAGGTCATCACCGGCTTCGGTCGCCTGGGCAGTTGGTTCGCAGCTCACCACTTCGACGTGCGTCCCGACCTCGTCACGTTCGCGAAGGCGGTCACCTCGGGCTACCAGCCCCTCGGCGGCGTGTTCGTCGGCCCCGCCCCCCGAGCCGCACTCGAGCGCGACCCCGACTTCTTCCTGCGCCATGGCTTCACCTACTCCGGTCACCCGGTGGCCTGCGCGGCCGGCCTGGCCAATCTGGAGATCCTCCGTCGCGAAGGCCTGCTCGAGCGGGCCAACCACGTTGGGGCTCAGCTGAGCAACGGCCTGCGCTCGCTCGCTGCCGACGGCGTGATCGACCATGCTCGCGGCGAGGGGGCGATGTGGGCGGCCGGCCTTCGGCCCGACCAGAACGCGATGACCATCCGCGACGACATGTTGCGTCGCGGCGTGATCTGCCGGGCGATCAACACCGACACGCTCACGTTCTGCCCGCCCCTGGTGATCACCGACGATCAGGTGGGCCGCATCGTCGACACGCTGGCCGCAGCTGCGGGCTGAGGTTCTTCGACATCTCGCGCTGCCGCCGCCTCCGGCGCACGTCCCGTGGCGATCACTGCGGGTGATGCCACCCACCGGCGATCGAATCCGACACCAGCAGCCTCGGCTCGCGGCGACGTTCGACAAGCGGGCTGCCCGTGGTCGGTGGTGCGTCCACGTGTACGTGCCCGTTGCGGCGGATGAGACCGACCTTCCGGTCGGACCGGGCCATCTTGACGTAGGTGTACACACCGAGCGGCACGACGACGAGGCTGATGAACAACAGGTACAGCGGCATGACCAACAGGGCCCGGTCGAAGCTCCGCCGGTTCACCCAGGCCATCGTCACGAGATACGTGCCCACTGCGGCCGCAACCGGCCAGGTGGGGTTGAGCAGGTAGTACCACCGCAGCGGCGTGGTGATCAACGACAAGAAGCCGTACAGGAACAGCGTCGGGTGCCAGCGCACGAGGTACAGGTTCACGACGAACAACCGGGTCTCGCCTCCCGACCACGCGAGCCGTTGCCGGAACCAGGCTCGGAACGTGCTCGGCACGATCGTCGGCACCACGAACGGAACGTGCCCGACGCGGTACTTCAGAGCGTCGCCCAGCACGCCCACCTCCACGTCGTTGCCCTGGAAGAAGGTCGAGTGGGCGTTCATGATCTCCCGGTGCACCCGAGTGCGCAGCACATGGCAGGCGCCCGACACCAGCCATGGCATCAGCACGCGCAGCCGCATCGCGGTGCGGTACTCGTGTCCCTGCAGTCGCTCGATCAGGTTCGTCTCGTTCTGCGCTTGCAGGCGGATCGACGCAACGTCGAACGCACCCTCCTCCATCGCGCCGACCAACAACGACAGCGGCAGCTCGGTCTCGGTGTCGGCATCAATGCACACCACGTACGGATGCTCCACCACGGAGAGCGCATCGCGCACGATGATCTCGCGCACAACGCCCCCCGTCGACTTCTTGCCGCCCGAGCCCCCGACCGTGCGCCCAGGGACGTGGCCACGGAAGATGCGGAAGCCCTCGCGGGCGCTCACCTCGTCGATCGCCGCGTTGAACTCGTCGGTCTCGGCCGTCGTCGTGGTGAGCAGCACCCGCTCGCCGTACTGGCGCAGGTAGTCGACGTTGGTGAGGTACTTGATGTGCCCGTAGATGGGCACGATCACCGTGAAGTTCTCGATGCGGCGGCTGTTCCGATCGACCTCGAGCGTGGCGTGACGCGATGCCCGAACGTTGGGAGACATCTCGGAGAGTGCGAGCAGCACGGCCGGCGCGAACACCACCAGCGTCGTCAACCACTCGAACGTCGACATCAGGTCACCATCAGGCGAGCAGCAACACCTCGCCGGCGATGCCATCACCTGTGCCGGCGCTGGTGTTCGAGCTCCCGCTCGACTCGACCAATGAGCACTCAGGGGTCGGGACCGCAGCCCGTGCGCCGACCATCTCGGGCACGAGTGCGGCCGTGCCCTCGGCGAGCAGGTCGCGCACGGTGTCGTCCTGGTCGTGCAGGGCGGCGCGGTAGAGCGGCATGAGCAGATCGAAGAACGTGTCGACCCGCGGCCCCATCAGACTCGGCGGGATCACGCTGATGCGCGGGTGCCCCGTCGGGTACTGCGACTCGCCGCTGCCAGCCAACACTTCGTGCAGCTTCTCGCCGGGCCGGAGCCCGCTGAACGTGTACGAGGCGATCGGCCAGCCGGTGAGGTCGCTGAACCGTTCGACGATGTCGACCACCCGGATCGGGTCGCCCATGTCGAGCACATAGGTTTCGCCACAGTCGGCCAGCAGGGCGGCCTCCAACACCAATCCCACCGCTTCCGGGATCGACATGAAGAAGCGGGTCACCTCGGGGTGGGTGATCGTGATCGGCAACCCGTTCGCGAGCTGCCAACGCAGTGTGTCGAGCAGCGAGCCACGGCTGCCGAGCACGTTGCCGAAGCGCACCGATGCGACGCGCATGCCGTGATGCGCGATGCCCTGCAGCACGTACTCCGAGAGCAGCTTCGACGAACCGAGCACGGACGAGGGCTCGGCCGCCTTGTCGGTGGAGATCAGCACGAATCGCTCGACACCTGCGGCCAGCGACGCATCGACCACGTTCTGGGTGCCGTACACGTTGGTCTTCACCGCTTCGGCAGGGGCACGCTCGAGCAGTTGAAGGTGCTTGTGCGCTGCGGCATGGAACACCACCGACGGCGACAGGTGCTCGAACACCCGATGGAGCCGGCGTCGGTCACGGATGTCGGCCAGGACGATCGTGTCGCCGTCGAGCAGACCGCTGCCGCTCAGTTCGAGGTACAGACCGTGCAGCCTCGACTCGTCGTGGTCGAGCAGGTACACCCGCGCACCGAGGCGCGTGAGTTGGCGCACGATCTCGCTGCCGATCGAACCGGCGGCTCCCGTCACGAGCACGTTCCGGTCGTTCACCAGTGATCGCGCGGCGTCGCTGACGCCGCTGGTCTCCTCGCGTCGGAGGAGTCGTCGGCTGACGTCGGACATGTCCATCCGCCGCCGATTGTGAGTGGTTTCCGCCTGCATACCGCAGTGGTGTTCGGCCGCATCGCGTGGGGACTTGACAGCACCCCGACGGAAACCAGCCGAACCCCCCAACTGCGGGAGGTGTCAGCGCAGGATCAGTGCAGGATCAGCGGCGTTCGGCAGCAGACACCCGGACCGGTCGCGACATCAGCATGGCGATGCGACCGAAGACGATCAGCAGCATCGACCACAGCACGATCTCGGCCGCACGGTTCGATCCGGTGACCGGCAGCGAACCGCCGCCGACGCTGCTTCCGCCGCCACTGTTGAACGGCGACACGGCGAGCGATTGCACGGGCGCGGTCGTGGTGGTTGTCACCACAGCGGAACCAGCGAGCGTGGTCGTCGTCGCAGCAATGGTCGTGGTGGTCGCACGCGGTGTCGTGGTGGTGGTCGTCGTGGCTGCCCGTGGCAACGTCGTCGTCGCCACCGGAGCCGTCGTCGTCGTCGTCGCACCAACCACCGTCGTCGTGGTCGCACCAACCACCGTCGTCGTGGTCGTGGGGGTGCCGGTCGCCCAGGCGATCTGTGCGGGGCCACCGGTGGCGCTCTGCGTCACTGCGATCTCCACCTGCCAGAACCGCTCGGTCTCAGCTGGCTGACCCAACGCGGGAGCCTTGGTGCACGCGTACCCGATCTTGTACGCACCAGGGGTGATGTCACCAGGAGCCCACACCGCGAAGTTCACCGTCGACGTACCCACGATCTGACCCGTGGTCACCGCAGTGTTCCGGTTCACCAACGCCGAACCACCCAACGCACTGAACAACGGCCGCCTCGCTGGCTGACCCTCAGGCGTGATCACACCCTGGTTGTTGTACGTCATCGTGCCCACATCCACCGACGACGGCACCATGAACGTGTTCCACCGGAAGTTGCCCGTCGCCGTATCACCCGGACACGCATTGTCAGGAGGCGTGAACCCCAACGTGATCTCGGTCGAACTGATCCCCGACAACGGCGCAATCGTCAAACCCGGCGTCGCCGTCGTGCCCGCCGGCAACGCCCGCACGTTCACCGTGAACACGTTGAACACCAGCATCACCGCAGACAGCACGGTGGCCGCTGACGCCACATCTCGCAACCATCGGCGGGTCATCGGTGAGCGTGCGTTCATCAGGATCGGTCCTCCGGTGCGGCGCGACTTTCAGTCTTCTGTCGCCAGAGCACGACCGGTCGTCGCGCTTGAGCTCGGCCCGACCGACGCTACGAGACACGGGTGACGGCGTGATGAACGACAGGTGGACGGGCCATGGCCGACCAGGTGAATCTCGACGACGTGATGAAGCGTCGCGGCGGTGAAACGGTGGTGAACGTTCGACCTCGCCACTGGTGTCGTCATCGGCCATGAGCGACTCTTGACGGATGGGTACACCCACGACCGTCTCGACTCGCCAGGGAAGACCGAGTTCGGTGTGGGCGCTCGGTGCGCTCACCGTCGCGTTCGCCATCGTCGGTCGCGGCGCCCCCGAGTTCGCGACGGCCGATGTGATCGTGGTGGTGCCGGGGTGCGTGGTCGATCCCGGCGACGTGATCGGGTGGTGGCCCGGCCAGGACGATCTTCGTGCTGCCATCGGCCCTGACCTCACGGGTATCGGTGGATTCGGCAACGGACTTTTCGGGCGAGGGTTCTCGCTCGATGGCACGAGCGACCTCACGGCCGTCGGCGCCGATGCCGTGAGCTCGGGCGTGACGGTGGAGATGTGGATAAAGCCGATCACCCCTGGCTCGGGGCGCACCCAGGCCCTTGTCACCAGATGGGACTTCCCGGGAATCGATGACTCGTCGAGATCGTTTGCACTGATGCTCGATCCGACGAACCATCTCGCGTTCATGACCGACGAGACCTCGACGCGCCGGCCGGTCGAGCTCCGTGCTCCGGTGCCGCAGATCTACGACGGCGAGTTCCACCACGTCGCTGGAACGTGGGACCAACAACAGATCACGATCTACCTCGATGGCTTCCCCCTCGTCTCGGCCCCGTCGCAAGGCGGCGTGCTGAACGCAGCAACCTCGACGCCGATTCGGATCGGCAGCACGGGCGGCCTCGGTGATGCCTTTCGGTTCGACGGATTCATCGATGAGCCCGCGGTCATCCGAAGGGCACTGAGCGCAGCCGAGATCGAGTCACTGGTGGGCGCAGGACCGAACGGGAAGTGCGTCCTCGCGTCCTCACGTGGCCTGGTCGGCCCCGGCCTCCAAGTGCCTGGTGACAACGGCGGCGTCGACCCGATCATCTCGGCAAACGGTCGCTACGTGCTGTTCCGTACCCGATCGACGAACGTGTTCCCGGTGGTGAACGATCCGTTGCTGCAGATTCCAGGGGTCGATCTCGATCAGTTCGACAACGCCCGCGACGATCTCGTACTGCTCGACAACAAGGGCAGCAGCGCCACCGCAGACGACACGCTCGAACTCGTCTCGGTCGATTCGAACGAGCTAGGCGGTCGACTGGACTCCAGCTTCGGTGACATGACACCCACGGCGAGCAGCATCGTGTTCGCTTCGATCTCGAATGACCTCGTGCCTGGCGACACGTTGGCCGGCCGCGACGTGTTCATCCGGAACCGGGTGACCGGCACCACCGAACGGGTGTCGGTTCGATCCGACGGATCGCAGCCCGCGTTCACCGCGACCGGACTCAACAACGACAGCCGCGAGCCCAGCGTGAACGCCCCTGGCACGGTGATCGCGTTCGAGTCGACCAACCGCGGACTGGTGCCGGAGTCCTCACCCGTCCCCGGCGACACCTGGCAGCAGTACGACATCTACGTCCGCGACATCTCCGATCCGAATCCGGCCAACCACGTCACCGAACGGATTACGACAGGCATCGGTGGTGCGAAGGCCAGCGGATCCTCGATCTCGCCGATCGTGTCGGCAGACGGTCGCTACGTGTGGTTCTCGTCCGCAGCCTCGAACCTCACGGCCGGCGACACCAACGGTGTGGTGGACGTGTTCGTGCACGATCGCCTGACGGACACCACCTCACGCCTGGAGCTAACGGGTGCGACCGGTCAACCGCTCGACGCCGACGCCTACGTTGCTGATGTGAGCCTCGACGGCCGCTGGGTGGCGTTCTCGTCCAGCGCCACAACCATCGCGGTCAACGACGTGAACGGGCAGTTCGATGCCTTCCTGTTCGACGCTCAGACCTCGACCGTTGCGATCGTGTCGCCTGCCCTGGCCCCGCTGGGCAACGGAGCCTCGTTCGCGGCGACGGTCAGCGACGATGGTCGCTACGTCACCTTCCAGTCGCAGGCTTCGAACCTCGTGCCTGGCGACATGAACGGCGTCACCGACCTGTTCGTGAGCAACATGGCCACCCGAGCGACCCATCGGTTCTCGCTCGACGGCAACGGCGATCCGCTGCCCGGCGCATCGTCGAACGCATCGGCCACGAGCACCGCATCCTCGGTCGTCTTCATGTACCAACCGCCGCTCAGCGGGTCGTACCTCATCCT
>JAYSLK010000446.1:0-6532 GCA_043725585.1 Actinomycetota bacterium | reverse complement strand
GCCCACCAGAGCTCGGCCTCGCGCAGCAGGCGTTCGCAGCGTCGATTGCCGACCTTGGTCTCGATCTGGCTCGTCAGCGTCCCGCGATGCATCTCGAAGTACAGCTCACCGCTCCACACGGGCGCTGTGGCTCCCCCGGCGAGCTCGGCCTCGACCCGATCGAAGAACTCATCGCTCGTGCCCAGGCTCAGCCTCGGCGCGCCGTCGAGGTCCTTCATCCGATGAGCGCGTTGCACCATCTCGCGTGTGGGCCCGCCGCCACCGTTGCCGTGGCCGTACGGCATGAGCGCCCAGTCGCTCCAACCGTGCTCACGGAAGTTCGTCTGGCTGAAGGCCATCTCCTCGCCCGTCACCTCCGCGTTGTACGTGTCGACCGGCGGGAAGTGGGTGAGCACGCGAGTGCCGTCGATTCCTTCCCACCAGAAGGTGTTGTGCGGGAAGCGGTTCTGCTTGTTCCAACTGAGCTTCTGGGTGATGAACCGATCGCACCCGGCAGCCGCGTACACCTGCGGCATGCTCGCCGGATACCCGAACACATCCGGGATCCACACCTCCTTGCAGCGGAGCCCGAACCTGCTCTCGAAGTAGCGCTGGCCATGGACCAGTTGACGCACGAGGCTCTCTCCGCTCGGCAGGTTCATGTCGGCCTCGACCCACATCCCGCCCACCGGCACGAACTGCCCAGAGGCCACCTTCTCGGTGATGCGCGCGAACAGCGATGGGTAGCGCTCTTCCATCCACGCGTACTGCACGGCCTGGCTGCACACGAAGCGGTAGTCGGGATCGTCGTCCATCAGTCGGATGGCCGAGGCAAAGGTGCGCGCGCACTTGCGCACGGTCTCGCGCACCGGCCACAGCCAAGCCGTGTCGATGTGCGCGTGGCCCACACCGATCACACGCATTGCGCTTGCTCGGGCCGGCAGGTCGAGCGCAGGCCTCAACAAGGTGCGCGCCCGATGCGCGGTGCCCGTGACGTCGGCCATGTCGATCGCATCGAACGCATCCTCCAACTGACGCAGCAGACGCTGGCGCCGCGGGTCGTCGAGCGGCAAGCCCTTCATGACCCCGACGAGCACCTCGACGTCGAGGCAGAGGTGGTACACGTCGTGGTCGAGGACGGCCAGGTCGGCCTTGGCCACGCGGTACAGGGGTGCGGTGCCGGCCGTGTCGAGCGACCCGAGCGGCGACGGCCGGAACGACTGCGGCATCGACGGATTCGATGCGGCCTCCACCAAGAACGAGAACGGGCCGACACCCAATTCGGGGAGCGGTACCCCTGTGCGCCGCGGGTGCACACCCTGCAGCGGTCGGCCGTCGAGCCACACCAGTCCTTCTGCCTGGAACCCCGGACCTCTCATCCCCCACCCGAGGTCGACCACCGCCTCCAGTCCGTCACCCGTCCAGCCCTCGGGGACCACACCGCCGAGCCGGAACCAGGTCGTACCCCACGGTCTCCCCCATGCCTCACCGATCGCGAAGGGCCGGAACTCCTGGCCGACGGCTCCCTCGTACGGCACTGGTTCGCCCGGCACGTCCCACGCCTCGATCGTCAGGGCCAGCTGCCGGCGATACATGTGTGGCAACACCCGCTGCCACAGCTCTCGCTCGATCCGCTTCTCCACCAACACACGATCGTCATGCACGTGGCGAGACTACGACGCGGCATGACGATGAGCGATGAGCGCGCCACCGGCACTCATCGCTCATCGCGTTCGTTGAACTGGGTGGCCGCTGGACTGCCTGGGCTGCCTATGCGGTGGGGCCGGCCCACAGGTCGTCGAACAGGCCGACCACGGGGGCATTGGTGGCCGCGCCCGACAGGTAGGTGACGAAGCCGACACCGCCGCCAGCCTGCAGCGCTGCCGTGGCATCGGTCGTCGTGAGCTGCCATGCGGCCGGCTCGACCGTTCCGACCTTCCACACCTTCAAGCGCAGCGTGGTTGGAGCGGTGCCCGTGACCTGGAATCGCACCTGCAGCCGATCACCGACGGCGTAGGTGAGGCCGGGAACCGTGAGGTTCACGAGATCGGTTTCGGTGCCCGAGACCCGCGTCACGAAGATCTGCACACCTCCAGTGGTGAGCAGCCGGACCTTGGCGCGGTAGTCGGACGTACCGACCCGACGGCCGACGACCGACGTGAAGATGGCACCACCCGTCGCCGGCTTGTCGGCCCCAACGATTGCCCGGATTTCGGTGTCCGTGGACGTTCCGGCGAGGAACGACGACACGCCCTGGCCGGCACCTGCCATCCGCAGCTGTGCCATTCCTCCCGAGACCGCGAAGTTCGTCGCCGTGCCGGCCAGCATCCACGCACCTCCGAGATCGGCGGTGCCGAGCCCGTTGGCAAGCGTGCGCTCGAAGGCGTCGGTGGCAAACGGTTGCGGACCGACCGGAATGGCCGGCACGACGACCGATTGGCTGCTGGTGCCGGTGGCGCCGACGTTGTCGGTGACGACCAGTGTGACCGTGTACGTGCCTGCGGTGGCATAGGTGCGGCTGGCCGTGACGCCCGTTGCCGTTCCTCCGTCACCGAAGTCCCAGGCGTACGACACGATCGCGCCATCCGGATCGGACGAGGCCGAACCATTCACCGCGACGGCGAGCGGTGAGGGCGTGGCCGTGAACGACGCCGTGGGCGAACCGTTGGGCGGGATGTCCGGCACGACGACCGACTGCGTGGTGGTGTTCGTCGCACCCTGGTTGTCGGTCACGGTCAACGTGACCGTGTAGGTACCGGCTGTGGCAAAGGTGCGAGTGGCCGTGACTCCTGTTGCGGTGCCACCGTCACCGAAGTCCCAGGCGTACGACACGATCGTGCCATCCGGATCGGACGACGCCGAACCGTTCACCGCGACGGCCAGCGGCGTCGGGGTGGCAGCGAACGCCGCGACCGGCGGCTGGTTCACGGGCACCGCGGGCACGACCACCTGTTGGGTGGTCGTGCCGATGGCACCGTCGTCATCGGTGACGGTGAGCCGCACCGTGTAGGTACCCGCGGCGGCGTACGCACTCGTGGCGGTGGCCCCCGTGCCGAGGTTGCCGTTCCCGAAGTCCCAGGCGTACGACACGATCGTGCCATCCGGATCGGACGACGCCGAACCATTGACGGCCACCGACAACGGCGTCGGTGTGGCCGTGAACGAGGCAACCGGGGCCTGATTCGGGACGGTGCCCGTGGAGCCGATCGCGTAGTTCTGGGCGATCTCGGCAGCGGTGAGCGCCCTCGGGTACACGGCAGGCTCGTCGATCGTGCCGTTGAAGTAGTCGCTCGACGGCCGGTTGGGCCATCCGCTCAGGTTGTCGCCGCCCACTCGCCACACGCCGATGTAGGCGCCGGCCATCGGCACACCGGGAAGCGATCCGACCTCGACGCCGTCGACGTACAGCCGCATCGTGCCGCCGCCGAAGGTGCCGACCGCATGATGCCACTGACCGTTGTTCAGCCCTGGACCCGACGCGACCACCTTGGCACCGTTGTACGACACACCGAAGCGCACGCGGCCGTCTTTGCCCATGTAGAGGTGCCGGTCGTTCGACGACGAGTTGCCCGTCGCCGAGTTGCCGAAGCCGATGATCTTGCCGCCGGTGGTGGAGCTGGTGCGGAACCACGCCTCGACCGAGAACTGCTGGCGCGCCACCCGTGCCGGCGACGACGCCGCGAACTGCGAGGACGAACCACTGAAGGTGATCGCCGTGTTGACATCGCCCGGCACCGCCCCGACCACGTTGCGCGTGACCGAGCCGTTGATCGTCAGGTTGTCTGCCGTGGCCAGGTCGAGCGATGCACCGCTCGGCTCGCCGAGCCTCCAGTAGTCGAGCGGTCGATCGGCCAGGACGGTGCTCGCATATGGCGATGGGTTCGAGCCGGACACCGTGACCGAGACCCAATCGCTCGGTGCCTCGTTGCCGAAAGCGTCGAACGCCTTCACCCGGTACTGCACCGTCGAGCCGGGGGTGAGACCCGTATCGGTGAATCCGTAGGTCGGCATCGCATACCAACGCGACGACCCCGTGGTGGTGTGGACGAGGGTGCCGTCGTTGTTGCGGTACACCCGGTAGGTGAAGTTCTCGTTGTCGCGGTCCCAGTTGCCGGTCCAGGTGATGCGCGCCGTACCCGGCTCTACCGAGACCACCCGTGGCAGCCAGTCCGACAGGAACAGGCGAGGGATGGTCTTGTTCGGAGCGATGCTCGGCATCGCGAAGCGCACCAGGCCCTGCTGGGGCGAGTCGTTCACGTTGCGGAACTCGCCACCCATCACGACGTACTGGTCGTTGCCGGCGACGTTCCACGGGCCCTGGCTCTGGCCCGTGAACGTACCGGCGTCGAGTGCGGGGAAGAAGTTGAGCAAGGTGGGCGCAGGGTTGCCTTCGAAGTTGAAGTAGCCGTACGGATCGCGCGCCAGCGTGCCGGTTGCCGCACGGCTGAAGGCGATGCCTCGCATGAACGTCCATGGGTTGGTGCGCTGGTATGCCTCGGGCATGCCACCGCACTCGTGCGAGTGACCGACGTTGTACACGGCGTTGCCGCCGACGTACACCGAGTGCGTGTCGCCGTGGCAGTCGGCCAGCCAGTTGATCGTGCCGCCATTCCACGAAGCGGAGAACACACCTTCGAAGTTGCCGGTGCCACCGAACCAGAATCCGGCACCGAACAGATCGTTGCCGTTGGTGACGAGCGCCGTGATGCCGGCGGTGTTTCCACCGTTGCGGACCGTGGCGTTGATCGCCATGGGCAACGATGCGCCGGTGACGGCATCGACCATGCCGAGGCCGAACCCCGGGTTGTTCCCTCCGTTGAGCGCCGTGAACTGACCGCCAACGGCGACCTTCGTTCCGTCGGGTGACATCGCCATTGCCTTCACCAGGCCACCGGTTGCCTGCGGCGCCCAATCGAGCAGCGCCCCGTTGGCTGCGGTGAACGCCGCGAGCTGACCGCGGGCAACGCTGCCGACGGCATTGAAGTTGCCGCCGACGTAGACGGGTGAGCCGCTGGGGTGGATCGCGATCGCATGCACGTTGTAGGCGACGGAGGGGAAGAACGGAACCAGGGTTCCCGTCGCGACATCGAATGCCGCGACGCGCGAACGCGAGATGCCGTCGATCGTGGTGAAGTCACCACCGACGTAGAGACGGGTGCCGTCCGGCGACGCGGCGACGGTGCGGACCTGAGCGTTGAACGACGGAGCAAAGGTGGTGATCAGGTTTCCGGTGGTGAGGTCGTATGCGAGGAAGTTGGAGCGCGGCGTCTGATCCACCCCGACCGCAGCTCCGGCGGGCCGGGCGTTCGTGAAACGACCACCGACGTAGACCGTGTTGCCGATCACGGCCTGAGACCAAGCGACACCGTCGATCTGCACGGTCGGCAGGGCATCGGCCGACACGGTGAGCGGCGTGGCCGGGTCGGCGGGGTTGGCCGGCGCGGAGTCAGCGTGGCTGGTGACGACGACACCGGTGATCGCGACCGCCGAGAGCATGAGCCCCGTGATCGTGGAGACGGCTCCGATGCGGCGCGCTCGAGGCGCCGACGCATGTCGCTCGTCAGGCGTGTTCTGGATCGGTCGGTTCGGTGTCACTACAATCACTCCGCCCTCGGTGAGATCAGGATGGACCAGCGGACGTGTCCACGCGGTGCCGACATCAAGTCTCTCAGCTCGCGGCCCCGCTTGCACCCCAGCACCAGGTCGGATGAGCCATCGGACCTACGTCATCCGACACAGATCGTCACGCAACGCGGTCAGGCGACCGAACTCTGTGGATGCTCAGGGAACGCTGGTGTCGCCGCACGACACCCTGACGACGCGCTGCTCGTCGAGGCTGTACACCGTGGTGGCCTCCGCCCCGAAACGATCGATCAGATCGGACAACCCCGAGGTGTCCTCGTCGCAGTCGCGCTCGACGATCTTCGCGCGATCGACCATCCAACCGTTGGCCAACTGCAGACGATTGCCTTCGCGCAACCCGACGGGTGCCGGTAGCTCCACCAGATTGCGCGGCGAGAGCGGCACGATCGAGAACCACAGCACGGCTTCTCCCAAGAGATCGGCCGCGACCGCGCACTGGGCCAGTTCCGCCAGCGCTGCGCATCGGTTCTCACCCGGCGTTCCCGCCATCACGTTCATGTAACGGAAGCCATCGACGCGGATCTGCAGGTTGCCGACCGTGCGGCCGTCCACGATGTCGAAGCCGGCATCGGCCTGAGCGAGGAAGACCATGCCGATCAGATCGATGTCGCGCTCGATCGGGCGGACGTTGTCGCCAGCGCCCGCGGCACCCTGCTCGCCCTCGTCGAGCGAACCTTGCGGACCTTGCGCACCTTGAGCACCTTGAGCACCTTGAGCACCTTGAGCACCTTGCGGATCGTCATCGCGGGTGACGGCGACCAACGCGACGGTGAGTCCGCCGATCGCCAGCAACGACAACCAGAACCCGAGGGTGAAGAACTGCCGCATCGGCGATCGAGGCTAGGCGGTGCGCCGTGCCACACACGATCAGCCCCCTCTGCCCCGGTTCGGCCCGGTTTCAGCCCCGGGT
>JAYSLK010000445.1:0-1860 GCA_043725585.1 Actinomycetota bacterium | reverse complement strand
GGGTCGTGCGGGCGCTCGCCGCCGTCACCGAGGCGCACGAGCACGCATGCACTCCGGTCGATCGTCGACGGGTCGCGTCCCACCCGTTCGGCGATGCCGTTCACGCGTGCTGACTGGGTGGCGAAACCCTCCGCGGAGTTTCCGATCTCGACGAACCACGTGTTCCAGATGCGTGCCGCCGGCAGCGTGATCTCGAGCATGCGCTCGCCGTTGCTGCCCACCATCAGCGGGATCGAGCCGCCGCCGGCTCGCTCGGGAAGCAGCACGGCGTCGCCGGTGGACCAATGCGAGCCGGAGAACGTGCTCCGTCCGCCCGCGACGAGCTCATGGATGATCGACCATGCCTGTTCGAAGCGGTCGACGCGCCGGTCGAACGGGATGCCGAACGCATCGAACTCGGTGCGGTTCCACCCGGCGCCGAGGCCCAGCACGAATCGTCCGCCGCTGATCTCGTCGACGGTCGACGCCATCTTCGCGATCAGCCCAGGCGGGTGGAACCCGGCGCAGGCGACCAGAGGCCCGAGCTGCACCCGATGGGTCACCGAAGCGAGCGACGAGAGCAACGTGAACGCCTCCCACGGTGCACGTTCGGTCACACTGCGACTCCGGTACAGCAAATGGTCGCCCACCCAGATCGAGTCGAACCCGACCTCCTCCGCAGCCTGCGCCATCGAGGCGTACTCCGGCCACCGCACGACGCGCTCCACTTCCGGAAGTTGAATGCCGAACCGAACGCTGGGGGTGCGTGACATGGCAACGACCGTAGCGAAGCTCGGGTACGTTCGCTGCATGCCCAGACGCCCCTCGTCGATCGTCACCGCCGATGACACGACCGGCGCGCTGGAGGTGGCTGCGGCCTGCGCCGATGCAGGGATGAGCTGCGCCGTGACGACCTCGAACGTCGCGGCGGTCGCAGAGGCCACGTCGCCGGACGTGGTGGTGATCGACCTTCGCAGCCGGCACCTGGCCGGCGACGAGGCGGCATCGCTCCTCGTCTCGATCCTCCAGCGCGAGTCATCGTTCCGGGCCCACAAGATCGACTCCACGTTGCGGGGCAACTGGGCGGTCGAGACGGCCGCGATCGCCCACACAGGTCGGCAGGTGCTGCTGGTGCCCGCCTTTCCGGCAGCGGGCCGAACCTGCATCGACGGCACGGTGCTCGTCGATGGAGTGCCGGTGCACCAGACCGCCTTCGCCGCTGATCCTCGATCGCCGGTGACCGGCTCGCAACCGATCGAGTACCTGCCGGGTGCGGTCGCTGCCCACGACCTCGGCTCGGTGCGTGCCGCCTTCGCCGGCGGAGCACGGATCGTGGTGGCCGATGCGGCGACCGACGCCGATGTCGCCGCACTGACGGCACATGCAGCGGACCATCCCGAGGTCGTGGTCGTCGGCCCCGCCGCGGTGGTCAGTTCGCTGTTCACCGGTGCGCTGGTCTCCGGCGGCGACCACCAGCGGGCCGTCTCGCCGCGGCGACTCGAGGCACGCGCGCTCGTGGTGAGTGCGAGCCAGCACCCGATCGCGACCGCACAGCTCGCCGAGCTCGCTCGCCTCGGGATCGAGGTGGTGCGACCGCCGAGCGACGCGCGCCTCGACGATGCTGCCCGTGTGTTGTGTCAGCTCGCAGCCGTGGTGCACGCCCGCCTGGCGGGCGATTCGACCATCGCCACGCTCGTGTCGGTGGGCGGCGACACCACGGCCGCGATGATCGGCGACGCTGTCGTGATCGTCGAAGGAACCATCGGGGTCGGCATCGCGGTCGGCTCGATCGAGCTCCACGGCCGACCGCTGCGGCTGGTCACGAAGCCCGGCGGGTTCGGCGTCGCGGGTACCTTGGCCGATGCGCTGGCCGATGTGCTG